>JAYVQF010000119.1:0-2207 GCA_043777195.1 Thermoanaerobaculia bacterium | reverse complement strand
ATCAACGCGTTCTCAATGGCTTCGGCGCTGGCGCGGGCCAGCGCGCCCGCCTCCCCGCCCAGACGAAAGCGTAATTTATTGAGATCCCGTTTGTATGCGGCCAATGACAACGCCGCCAGCCCGCGCTCGACGCGCAGGAATTCGAAGTAGTCGGCCAGCTCCGGGTCGGGCGGCGGGGCGGGAATCAGGCGCGGGGCGGACATCTTTTGGCTTTCGGCTTCTGGCTTCTGACTTTTATTGATGACATGTTGAGTGATGAATTCAAACCGAATTGCGCAGCGAGTTACGGCGTCAAAATATTATCGTGAGTCACGCCAACCCCAAAAGCTAAAAGCCGAAAGCCAGACGCCAATCTTCCCTCACTTCTGTACGACCGGCGGGGTCATGCGTGCCAGGTAATCCATTACCACCTTGTCCCCGTCGAGTCTGAGGATGCCGGCGAACTGACGCAGAAATCCCTTGAGGTAAACCGGGGCCGGCAGATCGGGATAGCTTTCGTCCTCGATGCACTCGAAATACCAGCGGCGGATTTTGGTTTCCCGGGCGACATCATCCAGCGTCAGACCGCGCATTTCGCGCGTAGCTTTGAGAACCCTTCCCGAAAAAATGGTTCCCGCTACCGGCGGCACGAGATGCGGCGTGTCCAGGGAGGCGCGCCCGGGCTGCTGCGCCGGCGGCGTGCGGGAATTCTCGCCGCCCATCGTGGCGCCCGCTAATGCCGCACCCGTCGCCGTAACAACCGTAGTTTCTGCCGACGGCGAGGCCGGACCCATTGCCGGCGCAATTGCCGGTACCGAAACTTCGTGGGCCCGGCTGTGCGCCGCGCCAGTGTAATTCTGCGCGCGCAATTGCGCCAGCTCCCGCTCCAGTTTCGCGTCAATGGCCGGGCGGGCGGCGGACAGCAGGTCGGCGCGGAATTTGTGCGCCAGCGCGATGAGCGCGCGGATTTCGTCGTGATTGAAAAGTGAATGGATGGCCAGGCTCCCCGGCGCGAGCAGGAGTTCAATTTTTTTCGCGGCCAGTTCGATCTCCCCGGCGGTGGCGTGCGGCGGAATTCCTAGAAACACATAGGGGTTTTGCGTCGCCCAGGGATGGCCGATCTCGGCCATGACATCCTGGGGGGCGGCCACTTGCAAGCGCAGAAAAACCCGCGCCAGATCGCCGATCGCCTGATAAGACGGACCGCGCGGCTGCGCGAGCGCAAGCAGCTGGCCGCTGGCGGAAGTCTCATAGATCGCGGGGTCATAGGGAACATGCCCGAGCGGTTCAAGATGCAACGGATAATATTTACGCGCCGCCGCTGACACATGGCGCGCCAATTGATGCTGCGCCTCGGCGCGAATCTGATTGGCGATCACGAACAGCCGCAGCGGCGCCAGCAGGCCGCGCAGGATTTCATGTAGTTCAGGCGGCAGGTCGGGGGTTTCCTGCAGGAGCAGGCGGGACAACGGCTCGCCCTTCCCCACGCGCCCGCGCAGGTTGGCGTGATCTTCGGGAATGATCCGCTTGATCTGCCGCTCGATTAACGCCTTGATGAAGCGATGGGCGTTTTCGATGGCCGGCTTTTCTGCGGTGACCACGATGAAGCCGACGCTGGCGGCGTGAAAAAAATCGAGAGTGTTGGCGCTCGATCCGGCGCCCAGATCGAGCAGAATGAAATCAAAATGCGCCTTTTTCAGGTGGCGCAGCAGTTTGTCACGCTGGGTGGCCTTGAGAAGCGGCGCATCCAAATCATCGCGGGCGGCGGGCAATACCTTGAGACCCGGAATCGTGGTGGGGATGATGAGTTCATCCAGGGACGACACCCGCCGGCTGATGAAATCCGAAAGCGTGGTTTGAGGCTCAGGGAGCCCCATCAGTGTATGCAGGTTGGTGCCGCCCAGATCGAGATCGACCACCAGTACCTGATGCCCCGCCTGCGCCAGCGCCGCGCCGAAATTGGCGCTCAGCAATGATTTGCCGATGCCGCCCTTGCCCCCGCCGAAGGCAATGAGGGTGGGCACGCCCTGCTGCGGCCGGAATTCAAAGAGCAGCGACATGATTATTGGATGCAAGAAGTTTAACGCAAGCGCGCAAATTTCGAGTGATTCACCACGATAAGCGCGTCCTTTGTAGACATAATGGAGTGACCGGCTCACTTCGGGCCGTCTGTTGGCATATGATGCCGACGGGCTGGCGATTGGCGCCAGGCTTGAACGCGGGGTACC
>JAYVQF010000118.1:0-2208 GCA_043777195.1 Thermoanaerobaculia bacterium | reverse complement strand
CGAAGGCATGCGGCGTCTGCTCGCCGCGGCCCGGGCGCCCGGCCCGCCCGATGCCTCGCCGCTGCTGCAGGAATTGGCCGCCCAGCGCGGCGCGGTGCGCGATTTGTTTGAGCTGAAATTTTCCGGAACCGGACGGCTGCTCTTTGCCGCCGGCCCCGCCGCCGCGCGTTTTCCTGCGGAACTTTCCGCCCCCCTCGCACGCGCGCTGGAAACCGCCTGGGCCCGTGCCTTGGCCGCTTCGCCCGGGCTGTCGCTCACGCGCATCGCCGAGATCGAACTGGCGCTGGGGGCGGCGCTCGCCGAGCGGCCGGCGGCGGCGGCCGGCTGGTCCGGCCTGCTCGATGCCCTGGCGGACGGCCAGCGCGGCCTGGCGCCCCTGGCGCATGATGCTGCGGGTCTCAGCGCGCTGAGCCGGCTGCTCGCGGAGGCACCGCCGCTCGCCGCGCTGCTCAGCCGCCAGCCGGAGCTGTTGGCGGCGATGCGTTTCGGCGCTGATCCGCTGGCGGAATTGCCCGCCGCGGTTGCCGCGCGCCTGCAGTCCGCCGCCGATCAACCGGGGGCGGCCCAGCGCGCCTGCGGCCTCAGCCGCTTCGTGAGCGGCGCGGCGGTCCTGCTTTCCGCGATTTCCGGCGCAGCCGCAGCCCGGGCGCTGGCCGCCGCCGATCGCGCCGTGCTGGCCAAGGAATGGGAAGACACGGGGAACGACCGGAATCTGTGCATCGCCCTCGGCGCTCTAGGCGGAGGCGGCATGACACTGCGCGGCGACTGGGATCTGGTGTTTATCGGAGAGGGCGCCGCGCCCGCCGAACTCCTGCGCCGGCATGCCGCGCACACCGCCTGGGGTAAATTGCCGGACCTCGATCTCGACCTGCGCCCCTGGGGCCGCGACGGCGAGCCCGTCATCTCGCTTAAGTCCCTCGCGGATTATTTGCGCGAGAAGGCCGAGCCCTACGAAAAACTCGCCTGGCTGCGGGCGGTGCCGGTCGCAGGCGGTGAGGCGCAGCGCGCGCAATTCATCGGGACGATTCTCACGCCGCTGCGCGCCTGGCGGCCGGATGAAAGCGAACTGGCCGCGCTATGGCGCCGGGTGGGACAGCGGGCCGGGCAGGGTTTCAAAACGCTGCCGGGCGGCCCGCTCGCGCTTTTGGCGGGCCGGCAGTGCGCGGAACTTTTGCGGGACGCGCCGCGCGCCGAAGCCCTGCGCGCGCACGAGGAAAATTTTCTCGACCTGCGTTTCCGTCTGGAGCTCAGCGGAGAAAAATCAGAACTGCTGAGAACGGATGAAGATTGGCGCGCCCTCGCCGAGCGCACCGGGGAACCCCTGTTCGCTCAGTTGCCGGCGTGGCGCGCGGCTGTCCTGGATTTATTGCAACCCTGGCGCGCCGGGTTCCAGGAAGGCGCGGAGGAAACGGCGAAACGGGCCCGTTCCGCTCACCGCGCGGTAGACACCTGACATAGACACCTGACGGGCTTTTTTTATCGAGTTCGTGGGTCGGTTAATATCGCGCGCGTGACCGGCTCTTTTGAATTCCGACTGGCCCGGCGCTATCTTTTTGGACGGCGCGGCGGGGCTTTCGTGGGGTTCATCTCGCTGATTTCTGTGAGCGGGGTGGCGGTGGGCGGCGCGGCGCTGGTTTTCGCGCTGGCGCTCATGAACGGATTCCAGGGCGCCATTCGCGACCGGCTGCTGGGCGCCAACGCCGATCTCAGCCTGATTGCGGGCGGCGCTGGCATCGATATGGCCGAGCGCGCGGCGCTGGAAGAATTTCTGCGCGGTGATCCGGCGGTGGCGGCCGTGGCCCCGGTGGCGGGCGGCGCGGGGCTGATCGCCTCCGATTTTTCCCGCGAAGCGCGCATGATCAAGCTGGTCGGCATCGAACCGGCGCAGCAGCGCAAGGTGGTCGACTTGCAGCGGTATGTGAAAGAAGGCGATCTGAACGCGCTGGCGGCGGGGAGAATTTTTCTCGGCAAAGATCTCGCCGCTACGCTGGGGGTGCGGGTGAATGACACCGTGCGCATCACCGTGCCCTCGCTCACCGTGACACCCCTGGGCGCGGTTCCGCGCTCGCGCCGGTTTCTCGTCGCCGGGATCGTGGATTCGGGTTATTTTCAGTATGACAGCGAGAACGGCTATCTCGAACTCGCTGAAGCGCAGGATCTGCTCGGGCTGGAGGAGCGGGTCAGCAGCCTGCTGGTGCGTTGCCGCGA
>JAYVQF010000117.1:0-8637 GCA_043777195.1 Thermoanaerobaculia bacterium | reverse complement strand
CGAAGGCTGCCGCGATTGCGGCGAGCGTATACTCATCGAAGGGCGCCTGCCCCCAAGTGCCGCGTATGCCGTCGGTGCCGAAGAACTTCATCGCCGGGGATTTTACGCCGCACGCGAGGGCGTTCGGAATCCGTTAAGGGCCGCAACGAAATAACAGTAGCAAAGATGACTGCCGAGTCGCCCGATTCCGCAACAGCGGGCCTGAAACAGCTATTGCGGATTGGAGGGAGAGGAAGCTGGGGTAGGCAAATATCAGTTCTACACCGATGCACCGCCGCGCGGGGTAGCCGCACATGCCGCGCCAGCGACTTCCGGTTCTGAAGCAGCCCGGGGCGCTTCAGAACGATGCCGCGCGCCCGCGCCTCCCCGCACCAGCCGTTTCTGCAGCTTGAAGAGCAGCCGCGCGTCGCTCGGCGGCGCACCGGCTTCTCCTGCACTGTCGTGTCCACAATCTGTGCGAGGCGGTGAAGAGTGAAGTGGAAAAGCTGCGCCAGAATTATAAGGAAAAATCATTCAGTGCCTGTTACCAAAATTCACATTTATTTGGTGTGGTTAGTGTTGTCAGTATAAGTTAATTAAAATACGGTAATTGAAAGTTGGCCTCAAGATTGCATAATAAATATCTCATGCGAACCATGAACAAACCTCAAAAAGGCTTCAGCTTGGTGGAAATGCTGGTGGTGATCGCCCTCATCGCCGCGGTGGTTGGGCTGGCCTTGCCCTCCTTTCTCAAGGCGCAGAGCTACGCCAAAGTGAACAACACGGCAAATCAACTTTACACCGGATTGATCCGCGCGCGCGCCACGGCCATGCGCAAGCAGCGGCCAGTGCTGATCACCGCGACCTCCGGGGTGGGAGGGACAGGCACCAAGCCCGCCCTGACCTTCACCGCGAAGCTCGATGCCGATTTTTCGACCGCGCCGGGGCCGAGCAACGGCGACACCCCGCTGATCGGTCAGGAGAACCCGTTCCCCGACGGTCAGCTCAAGCTCGTCGCCCAGGACTTTTCTTTTGGGTATCCCGGCTTATCTCCCAGCGCTGGTTCGTTCAACGCCCGCAGGACCAACATGCCGGGCAGTAGCACGAACTGGTTCGGCTTCGACGCGTCGGGCAGGCTCATCCCCAACGGCCAGCCGCCGTTTGGTAGCACGGCCGATGTCACCGCCTACCCGAGCTATCCCGACACGGCCGTGATGGGCGGGCCGGAGTTCTATTTCGCGGAGGCGAACGCCGCGGCCGTAAACCGCGCGAACGCGCATGTCTATCGCAGGATCGAGATCGGCACCTTTGGCGCGGTGCGCCTGACTGCTTGGGATACCAACGCTAATGCGTGGAAAGGAGTGCAGTGATGGCTCCGAATCCCCGCCGCGCCGCGCCTCAGGCCGGCTTCACCCTGGTGGAAGCGCTGGTCGCGGTCGCGCTCCTTGCGTTCGTGATGCTGGGCACCATGCCCATCTTCATCCGTTCGATCTCCGATGTCGCCCGCAACCGCACCCTGATGCACATCAATGGCGGAACCCAGTCTCTCATCGACGAGCTGACCGTCCGCTACGGCATCGACTCCGCCGACCCCTTGGTCGCCCGGACCGGGGTCTCCCCGAACGGGGTCTGGCAGGTTTACAACACCCAGGGCAAGCCGCCCGCCGCGGGCGATCCCATCGCGGTCACGCAGCTCTTCACCGGCGCGGGCGCGGCGGGTGCCGCGGATCGGACGATGCAGAACGTGCTGGTCGGGCAGATGCAGTACAAGGTCGAGACGGAAGCGGGCACCGGCCGCCAGCTCGTCACCGTCGAGCTCTACTATTTTCCACGCAGCCAGTCGGTGCGGCCGGTCACCGGCACTGCCGCGCTCACGCCCGCCACCGCCAAAGCCCTCAAGATGACGGCCAACCGCCATATATCATACCTCGATCAGCCATGAACATCCACCGAATTTTTCTCATGAATCGCGCCCTTCCGCTACCCGCCCGCCGTCCGGCCGAGTCGGGATTCTCGCTGCTCGAGGTGCTTGTGGCGATCAGCCTGAGTTCGATCGTTTTGATCGCCGCGCTCAGCGCCTTCGACGCCTCCCGCCGGCTCACGCGCCGCAACCTCGCGCTCATGAACGCCCAGCAGGGCGGCACCTTCGCGCTCCAGGAGGCGGCGATCAACATCCGGCGCGCCGGGTTCGGGCTGGGCGGCACATTCGCCATCGTGCGCAACGCGGGCGCCGTGAGCGGGGCGGGCACCGCCGCCTCCCCCTTGGCGAGCTGGAACAATTACGACCCGGCGGCCACCGGTACCGGTGTCACCATCGCGACCGCAGCGACCCCCGCCGCCAACGTCTATATCCCGGTCACCGGCACCGACGGGATCACGATCCGCTATTCCGATACGAGCAGCCCGCCGCTGCATGCCTGCTACCAGACGGCGGCCAACAAGATCGAGCTGGTCGCCAACAGCACCTACATGACCGCGGGCGTCTATCCGCAGGCGAGTCTCGCCTATGAGCTGGTGACGCGGAACCTCACATGCTACGGCAACGCCGCGCCGACATCCCTCACCCCCATCGCCAATTCCGCGACGAACAACTCCCAAATCACGGTGACCGCAGTCAGCGGCTTCACCCATACCTGCAACAACGGAGCTGGCCCAGTCAAAGGCGATCTGGCCCTGTTGGATACGGCCTGCAAACCCGTCGCCACGCCCGCTCCGCCCGCGCTGTGCGCCGAACTGATCCTCGCCGCGGCTCTGCCCTGCGCCCCCGGGACACCGGCTGGTTTGCAACAGGGCAGCTCCAGCGTCTTGCTCTACCCCTCGCGCACCATCTCCTTTTGGGTCTCCACCGAAGATCGTTCCGGCGACCCCGCGGCGTCCCGGCCGGTGCTGGTCAGCCGCCTCTCCGGCCTGGACGCTGTGGCGGCGGGAAGCAATCCGCTGCTCACCGCGCCGACCCGCGTCGTTTCCGCCGACATCGAGGATCTGCAGATCGTCTACTACCGGTCCGCCACGGTGGGGACGGCCGACACCCTGGCCGTGATCGGCGCGGGGCCAGCCCTGGACATCCTGCCCGCGAACACGGAGATGCCCACGGTGCGCGCCATCCGGTTCGATCTCATCGCCCGCACCGGGGTCACCGACATGATGTACAAGAACCAGGCCTACTGCACCGCGCAGACGCAACTGGTGCCGCAGTTCAGTCGGCTGCGGCTTGACGACCACGCCGCGGCGGCCGCCGGCGCCGCCGACTTCTGCAACGGCTACCGCCGCACGATCTTCAGCCAGTTGATCAACTTGCCGAACATGACCGCCCTTCCCAACGATTCGAACTGACGCAGCACCCGCGATTCCATCCTGGAGCTTCCCCATGCGCAATTTTCCTTCCCGTTCCCGCCACCGCACGCAATCCGGCATCGCCCTCGTCGTCGTGATGCTCGTGATGGTGATCCTCACCATGCTCGGCATCATGCTGCTGCTGCAAGGCGACACCAACCAACTGCTGACCCGCAATGAGCGGGATACCGCGACCTGCCGGCAGGCGGCCGAAGCCGCGCTGCGGCAGGGCGTACGCCTCGCCGGCGCGCTCTACTCCCCCACCAACCACTTCACGACCCAGTTGGCCGGATGCGCGGGCGCCGACTGTCCCACGCAGAACAGCGATCTGGCCCCGACCCGGATCGTGGATCGGCCGGGCACGGCGTTCGACGCCGGGTGGATCCAGCGGCTCTACCTGTCCTCGCCATCGGGATCGAGCGGCAATGTTTATGTCACCGTTTTCATGCGCAACAATCCCGACGACCCCCAGCCCGCGACCGCCGCCGATCAATACAAGACCGACACCGATTCGGTGGTGACCATCATCGGCGAGGCGGAAATGACCTTCGACGGCGCCACGCCGCTGGCCGACCGCAGCAATGTCCGTATCCGCAAAATGATGGCCGCCGAGATCCGCGTGGTGACCGGCCGCCGCAGCGGCATCGGAAGAAACGACGACTCCTGGCATACCGGAACCAGTTATTGATCTCAGGCGGATGCCCCTTGCGACCCTCACACCTCATTCAGGAGAAAACCCCCATGCGATCCCCCCTTTCCCCCCGCCTCGCTTCCATCCGCCACGCTGCACCGCGCCTGCTGCTGTGCGTTGGTGCGTTCGTGCTCGCCGCGCGCACGCGCGCCCAGGTGGATCCCCTCATCCAGCCCTACCGGACGCTCCAATCGCAGCAGGTCAAGCCCAATGTGCTCATCCTGGCCGATTCCAAGGGGACCTTCGGCCTGGACATGGCGGGCCGTCCACCCGCGTCGGGGGGCGAGGGCGTCAGTGCGATGTACATATGCCAAGCCTCGACGGCTTGCCCCGTGGGCAGTCCGTATCAGTGGGTCTACTTCGGCCCCAGCCGGGTCGCGATCGTGAAGAATGTGCTCGGGCCGTACCTCGATCTTTTGGACGAACCCACATCGGCCTCTTCGGCATGCACTGCAAGCACCACCTGCGTCGGCGTCACGGCGCCCTCGTTAAGCACGATCAAAGCGAAGCACCTCATTGACGACTTCGCGTCCAAGATAAACATCGGGCTGCTGACTTTCGACAATTCCGAATCCGGCTTCGTCCGCAACCAGATCATCGTCAACACCACCTCCGGCGCCGGCGCGTGTGAGACAGACATGACCGATCGCATCATGCAACCCCTGTCGGTTCCGGCAACATCGAACGCCACCACCCAGTGCTCCCCCAGCGTCAACATCGCGGCCCTCGACACCCAATGGTCCACCCCCACCTACGCGGCGCTGCGCTATTCGCAGTACTACCATAAAGGGGTTGAGTTGGGAGGCTCCCAGAGCGACCCAACCGACCTGATCTGTCCCAGCGGCTCTGCGGCCATCAAGCCGGTTTTCCCCGAAACGCCCGTATATCCCCCCCCGAAGCCGGCTAGCCTGCCCGCGGATCCCTACCAGGTCTGTGGCCGGAAGCTCTTCAACATGCTGATCACCGACGGCGTGGCGAGCTATTGCAACAATCCGCCCCTGCCGGGGACGCCCGACGGCATCATCTCCTCCTACCCGGCCTGCGTCGCGGGCGCGGCAGGAAAGAATGTGTCGCAGACCACGGCGCCCTTCAAAGGTGCGCCGATGGAAGCGGCCGACAAGGCTTACAACCGTGGCATCACGGCGAACGGATTCTTCTCGGCCCGCACCTTCGTGCTGGCCATCTCCAACGCGTTCACCGGCGTCACTGCGGCCCAAGAAGTGCGCTATGACGGCTATTTCGGCAAGACCGACGCCCGGGATCCGTACGGCCAGGGCGGCATCAAGCTCATGCGGGCGTACGACAACCTCGGCAACAAGCTGTGCCTGAACTCGTCCAACGCGATAGGGGTGTGCGGCACCACCTTCACCCTCAGTTATTATTACCCCGCCGATCCTTATTTGCGCATGACCGGCAAAACCGGTGCCACTTGCACCTGCAAACCCGGCGTCAGCCCCTGTACCGCAGGGATCGATGCCTCTTGCGGGGAGTATGTGCTCGCCGACAACATCAATGTGCTGCCCGGCTCGACCGACGCCTCCTCGATCCTCTTTCTCACGCCCTCCGCGGGGCTGCAGATCAGTTCGGGAACCGGGTTCGTCTGCAGCCACGAGTATGCCTACACCGCGACCAATCAGGCGCAGCTGGTCGCGGGGCTGCAGGCGGCGTTTTCCGCGGTGGCCGCCGGGGATTACACCACCGAGGCGCCGGTCATCGCGGACAACACGCCCACGCCCCTGGGCGCCCTGAGTATCATCTACACCACCTCGGCCGATTACCCCGGCTTTGCCGGCCATCTGCGGGCTCAGGATCTGGACCTGCCGCTGGCGGGCGGAGGATTCCAGGTGATCTGGGATGCGGGCCAGAAACTCGCGACCCGGGATCCCGCCACGCGCAATATCTACACTATCAGCGGCGGCGTGCAGGTGAAGATCACCAACACCAGCATCCTGCCCGGGATTTCCCCCGGAGGGGTCAACTTCCTGCTGGGCTATGACGGCAGCATGGGCACCCTTGTCGGCAACCGCCGCCCGTGGATGCTGGGCGACATGACGGGCTCGCCGCCGATCGCGGTGATGCCCCCGAGGGCTTTTTTGCAGGGAACCACCATCGGGCATGACCTGTACCAGACCGCCAAGTACTCGCGCACCCGGCTGATCCTGGTGGGCTCCTCGGACGGCATGGTGCACGCGTTCAACGCGGGGACCGGCGACGAGGAATGGGCGTTCGTCCCGCCTGTCCTGCTCCCGGTAATCGATCAGCTGTATCAGAATTTCAAATTGCTCCAGATCCCGGTCGGCCAGCCCGCCTTCGCGGAGAACCACATCTACGGCGTGAGCGCGCCGCTCAATGTCGCCGATGTTGACTTCAATAATGCCATCTCCCCCGCCACCCCGGATTGGCGGACCATTGTGGTCGGCGGACTCGGACCGGGCGGCAAGGCGCTTTTCGCGCTCGATGTTACCGCGGACGTGAGCCCCCCCACGCCCGCCTCTCCCCCCAACCCTCGCTTCAAGGTATTGTGGTACAAGGACGCCACCGCTTTTCCAAGCCTCGGCGACACCTGGTCCTCCCCCTCCATCGCGCTCGCGACCAACGGCAAATGGGTGGTATCGGCCGGCAGCGGACCAAACGGGGTGATCGGCAATTCCGGCTACGCCAAGGGCGTCACCGTTTACCACCTGAAACCCAACGATGGCACCGTGCTGCAATCCTATGTGCTGGGCACCTCCGGCTCCGACAGCACCGCGCTGATCAGCTCAACCACCGTTTCCGCCCACAGCGACTACTCGACCAGCAAAATTTCTTTTGCCGACGCGCTCGCCAACCGCGGCTACCAAGCCGACACCGCCGGCCGGATCTGGGACACCGACACATCCGCCGTCACCCCATCGAGCTGGTCGCCGGTTCAAGCCTTCTACCTCGCCACATCGGCCGCGGAACTTCAGCAGCCGATCTACCACTCGCCCTCGCTCGGCCTCTACCAGGACACCTACAGCCCTGGAACTTATGCCAACCATTTCCTCCAGATCATGAGCTGGGCGAGCGGCACCTTCTCCGAGAGCCGCCCGCAAGTCAACGACCTCAATTGCGGTCCCAGCCCCAAGATCCCCTGCTTTTCGGCGAACCTCTACTCGCGCATGTGCGACCTGACCGCCACGCCCGCCGCGGGCTGCGCGGGGGGCTTCACGACGCGGCAGACGACGCTCACGGGCCAGACCTACAAAATCGGCACCGTGGCGACCAGCTACTCCAAATTCGCCCGCACCATCGGCCCCTCGCTGCTGTTCATCCCCGTGGTGTTTAATGCCTCGGGCAGCGCGGTCACGACCTGGCCGAAGGCGGGGGATATCGGGTCGCTCTTCACGGTTTACGATCCCAAGCCGACCGACGCGGCGGGTAACCCCGTCCTTTCCTGCAAAGGTGAAAGTTCGGTGATCTTCAACTATCCGTTCGGCAAGGGCACGGTCGCGGCGCGCGACAGCACTGGTGCCTACGCCGCGTCCAGCACCACGGTCATTGACGCGGGAGCGGGCTCATCATCCCCCGCCATCGTGTACAACGGACGGATTTTCATCAACATGTCGAGCGAGACGCAAGCTGGCGGCATAGAAATCGGCACCACCCCGACCACCACGACCGCGCCCTACCCGGTGGTCAGTTCGTGGCGGGAAGTATTCTGAAACGACGCCGGGGTGGCCGCACCTGCGGCTCCCCGGCGTTTATAATCGGCGGACGCCGGAACGGCTGGCTGACGAAATCGCCGTCGAGGCCGCGAGGATTACATGACCAACCATTACCGCCCCACCGGTTTCTGCGGCAGCCCGCCCCGCCCCGCCGCCCGCCAGCTCGCGCTGGCGATGGTGTTAGGAGCGGGGCTGCTCCAGGCCGGAACGGCCCCTGAGCCGCTCGCGCCGGTGCCGGACGCGGGGGTCATCACCCGCGCGGATCGGGAATGGGCGCAGTGGCGGATTGAGAAGTTCTACCACGATCGCCGGATCTGGCCCGCCGGCAATCCCGGTGCCAAGCCTCCGTTCGAGGCCGTGGCGGACGCGGCGGCGGTGGCCACCCGCGCCGAGCAGCCGCCGCTCATGAGCGCGGCCCTCGAGCGCTATTGGTCGGTCCGCATTGATCCGGCCATGCTGCAGGCGGAGATCGCACGGATGGAGCGGGAGAGCCGGGACCCCGAGGCGTTGCAGCGGTTGTTTTCAGCCCTGCGCGACGATCCGGCCCTGATCGCGGAGACCGTGGCGCGCGACCAGCTCGCGCGGCGGATGCTGCGCGAACGCTACGCGCAGGACCCGGAGCTTCACGCCGAGACGCGGCGGCGCGCGGAAGCGCTGGCCGGGCAGGCGCAATTCGCGGCCGACTGGTCGGCGCTGGACGCGAGCTACGCACGCCGCCGTCTTAGCCCGGAGGGACGGCAGGCGGTTGACGACGAAGCGCTCACCCTGCCGTCCGGCCGCATGGCCGCGCTGCGCAAGCGTCTGGCCGGGCAGCCGGCGGGTCGGCCGCGCGAGGACGAGAACGGCTGGTGGATCGAACGGCTGGTCGAGACCGGTCCGGACGGAACGGTGCTGGAGAGCCTGCATGTCGACAAGCGGCCGTTCGAGTCGTGGTGGGCGGAGGCCGCG
>JAYVQF010000116.1:0-8672 GCA_043777195.1 Thermoanaerobaculia bacterium | reverse complement strand
CGGGGATCAAAATTTCACCCGCTGCGGTGAGTGCGTTAACCGTGAGGATGCCGAGCGAGGGGGGGCAGTCAATCAAGATGTAATCGAAGCGATCCCGTATCGGCTCCAGCCCGCGCTGCAAAGCAAACTGCCAGTTTTCCGTTGCGACCAGTTCGATTTCAGCCCCCGCCAGGTTGGCGTTGGTGGGAATTATCCACAGCGAGGGCAGCTGTACCTGCCGCACCAGATCACCCGCTGGCTGCTGGCCCAGTAGGAGGTCATAAACTGATCCTTCCAACTCGTTCTTGCGCACTCCCAAGCCGGTGGTGGCATTGCCCTGGGGATCCATGTCCACCAGGAGAACGCGCTGCTCTGCTGCGGCCAGGGAGGCGGCCAAATTGATCGCGGTGGTGGTTTTCCCCACCCCGCCCTTTTGGTTGACGATGGCAATGATTTTGGCCGACATAGAAATCCTGTAAATTGTCTTGGAAAGAGATTATAAGGATAAACCCCGGCAATTGCCACGAAAGCGGCTATCCCTGCTGCCTAAACATTAGACAGGCGATGTTCCACGGGAAACAACCAGCTCTTGAATTCATCACCCCATATGTTCCACGTGAAACAATTGTCCAAATATTAGACAACCCAGGAAACATTTCGCGCGATTTTCGGACTTTTACAGGGTTTGAATTTCTACGCTGCTTTTCTTGGTGCTTGGCGTTTTGGCGCCTTGGCGGTAAAAATCTTTTCTACTTTCAGTGTGATTTGCGGCCCGTACCCGCCGCGGCTAGAATTTCCCAATGAAAATATTCATTGACTCCGCGGATGTGAAAGAGATTCGCGAGGCGGCAAGCCTCGGCGTCGTAGACGGGGTGACGACCAACCCGTCGCTCATCTTGAAATCGGGCCGCCCCTTCAAAGAGGTCGCCCTGGAAATTCTTTCCATCGTGGACGGGCCGATTTCCCTTGAGGTCACCGCGCTCGACTGCGACGGCATGCTGCGCGAAGGGCGTGAGCTCGCCAAGCTGCATAAAAATGTCGTCGTCAAAGTTCCGCTCATTCCCGAGGGGCTCAAAGCGGTGCGCATTTTCACTTCAGAGGGGATCAAGACCAATGTCACCCTTTGCTTTTCCGCCCCGCAAGCACTGCTTGCCGCCAAGGCGGGGGCCGGCTACATTTCGCCCTTCGTCGGCCGCCTCGATGACATCGGCCAGACCGGGATGGATCTGATCGCCGATATCAAGGAAATTTACGACAACTACGGTTTCGCCACCGAGATCCTGGTGGCTTCCGTGCGCAGCCCGATTCATTTCAAGGAAGCCGCGCTGCTGGGGGCCGATGTCGCCACGCTGCCCTATTCCGTCATCCTGCAACTGCTCAAGCATCCGCTCACCGACAGCGGCCTCAAAAAATTCCTCGAAGATTGGGGCCAGGCAAAAAAGTAATAGGATTCACAGATAAAATGTATAAAATGCAATAAAAGAAAATAAATCGTATATAATTTGTGTAATAATTCATTAAAATATAGTAAACCATCTGAGGTTTACTTCTGTTATGGTGAAAATTTTATAACAATTTTTCATGCATTAGCCAAACAATTTCAGCCGACTCTCGTCGCCATTTTTTGACGAATCCCCATTACTGACTGGCGCTTTCGTGGTCAGGTTTTTCTGACAGAAGTCCTCGTGTCACCAAACCGTAACTTGCCGATTTTTCTCAGATTTTGCTTTTCTGTCCACCGAGTTGTCAACGATGCAACACATCTGGAATCCACGGACTATCCGAACTGTTCCGCAGTTGTACAACCAATATTGCATGACCGGCTTGAACGGAGGGCGGATCGCGGGGCGTCATGCGATACCCTCGCGGGTTTTTCCTTCGCGCGGTTCAGCATAAGCAATCAGGGCGCGGGTTTTGGCGGCTCGATCGGCGAAGAGTCGTGCTCTGCGGCGCTGTTCAAGGTGCGAATTCTTGGAAAAATAAGGGCCGGCGGGACAAAGCGTCCCGCCGGTGCTGTCCCACCGGTGCCAGGCCTCAGAACGGAATGTCGTCGTCATTGAAATTGGGCGGCGGCTCGTCGCTGGCGCTTTCCCGTGCCATCGCGGGCGCGGGCCGGGACGCAGGCGGACGCTTCTGATACGCCGGCCGTTCGCTTTCACCGGTCTGCGCACCACCCTCCGCCCCGGCGGGAGCGCCATCAGGACGGCCGCCGCTGAGCATGACCATCCGGTCGCCGCGAACTTCGTAGGCGGTTTTTTTCAGCCCTTCCTTGTCGGTATATTCGCGGCTTCGAAGCGAGCCTTCAACATAGACCTGGCGCCCCTTTTTCAGGTATTGTCCGGCGATTTCCCCCAGTTTTCCCCACAAGGAAATCCGGTGCCACTCGGTTTTCTCCTGTTTTTCTCCGGCTTTGGAGGTCCAGGCTTCGGTGGTGGCGACGGAAAAATTGCAAACGGGGGTGCCGTCGGTCATATACCGCAGCTCCGGGTCGCGCCCGAGGTTGCCGATCAGTTGTACGCGGTTGAGAGAACCCATGGGAAGACTCCTTTGTCTGTTTCAGACACCGCCGGCATGACCCGGCGGAAAAAGTGAAGTGAGAATTTACGGTGAAAAGGTGAAAATTAGGGGGCGATGGGAAAAATTTAGATCCTGGGAATGGCGTATTGGAGAGGGCCACGCCAACCGCTCCCGGCCGAGAGGTTGCCGGGCGATCGGGAGGCCAAAAAATTACAATTATACGGGCTAAAAGCCAAAAATATTGAACCATAATGAAAGTGATAATTTACACGGCCCCGGTTCGTTATTCTTCTTGATAGTAGATGAGAATCAGAGATTACTTGCGTTATCAAGCAAACTTGCAAGTTCAAATTATCGAGCGCGTTTAAAAAACTCGTTACGATTTTTGCAGATTTTTGGAGACCTGCCCCAACGCTCGATATTTTTTCCGGAAAAATACCGCGAGGTGCCCCCGTTTTCAGACCAAAATTGCCAGGATTCTCGCCGTCAAGGAGGCAGCGGTCCCGATGCGGGGTGGCCTCTGCCCTCTTGCCGCCTTTTACTACAGGATGATGAGGGGCACACAACAATCCCAAGGCTTCGAGCTGAGAAAATATTCTCCGTGCAGGACGGCTGAACGACTTGAAATTGAAGCGGGGTGAGAATATTGTCTCTTTTTGTGTCAAATTCAATACGCCCCCTCTCCGGCTGCGCTTGATCCTCGTCTCCGTCACCGGTAATTGCAGACAATTAGCCACGCTTGTATCACTCACCCGAATGGGCGGCGCTGTATTCACTGGCCCGATTCTGAGGTGCGATTCGAAATTAGGGCGGGCAGCTGCAATGCGCGACGGGCAGCGCGGCGTCATCATGCGAAAATCATCACGCCGCGAAATCATCCGCAGCGGAAAACGGGCCCGTGCCCCCCTGACATTGACTTCACCTGTGTACATGCTTGGAACCGGAAAGGGAAAATATAAGGGCGGAGGCGGGAAATTGCAAGGCCGGGGAAAAGAAAAATTTGGCTTCTGGCGACAAAGGGACAACATTCACCATCACGAGGGAAACCGTCCGCGCCATAATTTCCCGGTGAGTTCAATCGTGCTCCGTCCGATCCGGAAAGTGCTCATCGCCAATCGCGGCGAAATTGCGGTTCGCATCATTCGCGCCTGCCGCGAGATGGGGATTGAGACGGTGGCGGTTTTTTCCGATGCCGACCGGGAAGCGCTGCATGTGCGGATGGCGAACCAGGCTTACGGGATCGGCCCGGCGCCTGCGGCCGAAAGTTACCTGGTCACCGAAAAATTGCTGGCGGCGGCAAAGCAGTCCGGTGCCGACGCGATCCATCCGGGTTATGGATTCCTTTCTGAACGGGCGAGCTTTGCGCAGGCGGTCATTGATGCCGGCTTGATTTTCATTGGCCCGCCCCCGGCCGCAATTGACGCCATGGGGGAAAAGACCCGCGCCCGCCAAAGGATGGATGCTGCGAAAGTACCGGTCGTGCCGGGCACACTCGCGCCGCTACGCAGTGCCGAAGAGGCCCGGGCTTGGGCGACGAAAGTCGGCTATCCGGTCATGCTCAAGGCGGCGGCGGGGGGCGGTGGCAAGGGCATGCGCAAGGTGGACGCCGAATCCGAGCTGGCGGCGGCCTTTCAATCGGCGGCCGACGAGGCGCTGGCGGCCTTCGGCGACGGGGCGGTTTATCTGGAAAAGTTCGTGGACACCCCGCGCCATATTGAAGTCCAGGTGCTGGCCGACGCATACGGGAATGTCGTCCATCTCTTTGAACGGGAATGTTCCCTGCAGCGGCGCCACCAAAAGGTGATTGAAGAGGCGCCCTCCCCCTTCGTCACGCCGGAGATGCGCGAACAGATGGGCGCCGCGGCGGTGGCGGCGGCGAAAGCGGTGGGCTATGTCTCGGCCGGCACCATCGAATTCCTGGTGGATCGCCAGCGGAATTTCTATTTCATGGAGATGAACACCCGCATTCAGGTGGAACATCCGGTCACCGAGTGGATCACCGGTATCGACCTGATCCGCGCGCAGATCGAAATCGCCATGGGCAAGCCGCTGCCCTTCACGCAGAAAGATTTGCGCATCACCGGCCATTCCCTGGAATGCCGGATCTATGCCGAGGATTCCGAAAACAATTTCATGCCCTCACCCGGCCGCATCGAGGGGCTGCGCATTCCCGCCGGCCCCGGGGTGCGCGACGACAGCAGCGCCTATCCCGGCATGGAGATCCCGATTTTTTATGACCCCATGATTGCCAAGCTCTCCACCTGGGGCGAAGACCGCAGCCACGCCATCGCCCGCATGCGCAGGGCGCTCGGGGAATACCAGGTGCGCGGGGTGACCACTTCAATTCCCTTCCACCTGGCGCTGCTCGCCGACCCTGAATTTGCCGAAGGGAAACTTGACACCGGCTTCATTCCCCGTTTCCTGCAGCGCAGAGCCGCCGCACCGCAGCAGGCCCTGGGGAAATACGCCATCGCCGCAGCGCTGATTGACCGCATCGCCGGCGTTGTCCCCGCTGCCACCTCCCACTCCACTCCGCCCTCCGCCTGGAAACTCGCCGGCCGCCGCGCGGCCATGCGGGGAGGCGGCGCATGAAATTCGTGCTGCGGCAGAAGCAGGCGGATGACCGACCCTGCGCCATCGAAGCGCTCGAGGGGGGACGATTCCAGATTACGGTGGATGGCGAGTCTTTCGGCGTAACGGCGCGACCGCTGGGAGGCGGCGGCTGGTCACTGCTCGATGACGATGGCCACGCCATCGAAGCCTGGGTCCATGGCGGTTCAACCCCGGCTGAACGGGTGGTCGCGTTGTTCGATGGGACTTACCGCTTCAGTTTGCTTTCCCCTGCGGCGGCGCTGCACCAAGGTGATCCCGCCGCCGCAGGCGGCGCGATCACCTCGCCGATGCCGGGCCGGTTGGTCAAATTGTGGGTGGCGGAAGGGGACGCGGTGAAGGCCGGACAGCCGCTGTGCGTGGTGGAAGCCATGAAAATGCAGAATGAAATTGCCGCCCCCGCCGGCGGCGTGGTGAAATCCATCCGCTACCGAGCCGGTGAACAAGTGGCCGCCGGCGCCGTATTGCTGCTGATCGGATAGCCAATGCGCGCTCCGCGCTGGTTGACACGCGTGCGCTCCCGGGTTTTTCCGGCGGGCAGCGAATGGGGCTGGTGCCTGCTGTTCGGAGGCTTCGCCGTTCTCGCTTTTTGGCAAGTCACGAGTCGACGCATGGAGCAGGCGGATCGCGCGGCAGAGTTAAATATTGAAGGGACGGAGCTGGTTCTGCAATTGCAGGGACGGCTTGGAGAATACGAACTGGCACTGCGGGGCCTGCGCGGCTTCTACGAGGGCTCGATAAAAGTGGAGCCGGAGGAATTCGCGCGCTATTGCCAGGCCACGGATCCCGTGCGTCGCCTGCCGGGTCTGCTCACCCTTAACACCTTGCGCCGGGTGGCTGCGGCGGATGCGGCAAGAATCCCGTTATGGAGCGAGGAAAAAGGCGCGGGCCAGCCGCCGCCCCTGCGCCCTGTTTATTTTCCCATCGTTCATCGGTACCCCGCCGATCCCGCGATGATCGGCTTTGATGCCGGCTCCACGCCGGTGCTGGCAGCGGCGCTGCACCAGGCGGAAGCAACCGACGGGCTGGCGGTTTCAGCGCCGGTGGTCTTCACCAATGGCGCAGGGGAACGGCACATCGGCTTCGTCATGCTCCTGCCTTACTATCCGGGTGGGGCGGCCCATCGCGGTGCGCCGGATGGATTCGTTGAACTGGCCATCGGCGCGTCCGGCCTTTTGAACGGCCTGCCCGCGCCCGCGGAATTCTCGAGTCTCCACTTGGTGCTGCGGGACGACGGGGTCAATGCCTCGGATCAATCCCTGTTGGAGTTTGGCCCTGCCGCCGACCAGGCCCGCGCCTGGCGCAAAAACATCCCGTTTGGCGGCCGGGTCTGGTCGCTGACGATCCACGGCGAATCTCTGTGGAGGGGCGGTGGGCCTCAGCCCGCGTTTTATTTCTCCGCATTGGCCGTTTTGCTGCTGTCGGGCCTGGTCGCGGGTTTGGGCATCGTACGCAATCGCGCCCAGACCGCCGCTGCGTCGCTGCGCGTCAGTGAACAGCGCGCCCGCGGGCTGATGGACGCCAATCTCATCGGCATTTTTTTTACCGGGCTGGGGGAGCGGTTGCTGGAGGCCAACGATGCCTTTTTGGATCTCTTGGGACTCAGCCGCGAGGATCTGGCGGCCGGCCGTATTGACCTCGAGGCTCTCACCCCGCCCGAATTTCACGAGCGCACCCGACTGGCGGGCGCCGAGCTCTTGCAGACCGGGGTGGCGAGACCCTTTGAAAAAGATTATTTCCACAGGGAAGGCACCCGTGTGAGCGTGCTGGTGGGCGCGGCCCGGCTCGCCACCGGACGGGAAGAATACGCCACCTTCATCCTCGACCTCACGGCGCGCAAAAAAACCGAGGCGGCGCTCATCGACAACCTGCTGCTGCTGGATCGCGCGCAGGAACTCGCGCACCTGGGCATCTGGCAATGGGACATTGCGGCTGACCGCGTGCATTGGTCGCCCGAGCTCTACCGCATCTACGGCCTTGAGCCGGCGACCTTTTCACCGTCGTTGCAAGGCTATCTCGAACGGGTGCATCCGGAAGATCGCGCCCGGGTCAGCGAACGGATCGCGGCGGCGCGCCGGGATCACCAGACCTTTTCCTTTGAGGAGAGAATCCTGCGGCCCGACGGCCGACAGCGCGTCTTAAGCTCCTGGGGCGGAATTCGTTTGGATGCCGGCGGGGAGCCCACCCAGCTTTACGGCACCTGCCTCGACATCACCGATCTGCGCGCGGCGGAGGCGGAGGCGGAAGGCGCCCGGGCGGCGCACGAAAAGCGGAGCGCGCTGCTGCTCGCCATCGCCCGCTCCCCGGCGCTGGTGGGCGATCTGCCGGCCCTGATGAACGCCGTGACCGAGGCGGCGGCGGCGGGGCTTGATTGCGCCCGCTCCAGCATTTGGTTTTTTTCGGACAGCGGCCACGCCGAGTGCGCCGACCGCTATCTGGCCGGCGAGCGCCGCCATTCGCCGGGCGGCATGCTGCGCGCCGTGGATTCCCCGGACTATATGCGGGCGCTCGCCGGCGGCGAGATGCTGACGATCAGCGACCTGGCGAATGATCTGCGCACCAGCGGCTTTGCCGCGGCTTATTTGGCGCCGCTGGGCATTACCGCGTCGCTGGTGGCGCCCCTGCAAGTGGGCGGCGAGCTTGCCGGCATGCTCACGGGGGATCACACCGGTGGCCCGCGCGTCTGGACGCCGGAAGAACAGGGTTTCCTGTCGGCGCTGGCGGGGCTGCTCGTGCTGGCGCGCGAAACCGGCGAGCGGCGGCGGGCGGAGGGGCAATTGCGCGCGCTCAATGAGGCCTTGGAAGAGCGGGTCGTTTCCCGCACCACGGCGCTGGCGCGCTCCAACGCCGAGCTGGCGGTCGAAGTGGACGAACGGCGGCGTACTGAGGCCGATCTCGAGCGGCTCAACCGCAGTCTGCAGGCGCGCCGGCACGAACTCGAGGCGCTCAATGAAGAGCTGGAAACCTTCAGTTATTCCGTCTCGCATGATCTGCGCGCGCCGCTGCGCGCCATTGACGGATTCTCGCAGGCGCTGGTGGAGGATTTCGGCGAGCCGCTGGGCGTGGACGGCCGCAATCTGCTCGACCGCGTGCGCGCCGGGGCGAAACAGATGGGGCTGCTCATTGACGGCCTGCTGCAACTCTCGCGCGCCAGCCACGGGGAAATGCGCCGAGAGCCGCTCGACCTGAGCGCGCTGGCGCGCTCCGTGGTGAACGATCTGCAAGCCGGCGATCCCGCGCGCTGCCCGAAAGTCTTCATCGAAAACGATCTGCACGCCGAGGGCGATCCCGCGCTGCTGCGCGCGGTGCTGCAAAATCTGCTGGGCAACGCCTGGAAATTCACCGCAGGCGCGGCGGACGCGGAAATTCATTTCAGCCGCGCCGATGCCCGCCGCCGTCCCGGCTTCGTGGTGCGCGACACCGGCGTCGGGTTTGATCCGGCCTACGCCGGCAAACTCTTCCAGCCCTTCCAGCGTCTCCACCGCGCCAGCGATTTTCCCGGCACCGGCATCGGTCTGGCGACAGTCCAGCGCATCATCCGCCGCCATAGCGGCAGGGTGTGGGCG
>JAYVQF010000115.1:0-8680 GCA_043777195.1 Thermoanaerobaculia bacterium | reverse complement strand
CCCATGAAACGGATAACCCGCGTTGAAATCGAAATCGGCGGCCGCATGCTCTCTCTCGAGAGCGGCGAGCTTGCCAAACAGGCTGACGGCTCGGTCGTCGCCCGCTACGGCGACACCGTGGTGCTCGCCACCGCCGTGCAGGCCAAGAAGGCCAAGGAAAACATTGACTTTGTCCCCCTCACGGTGGACTACCGCGAAGGCACCTATGCCTCCGGCCGCTTCCCCGGCGGCTTCTTCAAGCGCGAAGGGCGCCCCACTGACAAGGAAACCCTGACTTCGCGTTTGATCGACCGCCCCTTTCGGCCGCTCTTCCCCGAGTTTTACGCCACCGAAACCCAGCTCATCGCCACCGTCCTGTCCTATGACATCGCCAACGACGGCGACATGGTCGCGATGTGCGGCATCGGCGCGGCGCTCTACTGGTCGCCCATTCCCATCGACCGTCC
Organism: Thermoanaerobaculia bacterium; assembly: GCA_043777195.1. Taxonomy (GTDB): domain Bacteria; phylum Acidobacteriota; class UBA4820; order JAYVQF01; family JAYVQF01; genus JAYVQF01. The sequence continues at coordinate 8,234 of JAYVQF010000115.1, read as the reverse complement.
GGTCGCCGGCGTGCGCATCGGCCAGTTTGAAGGCCGCCTAGTCGTCAACCCGACCCGCGAAGAAGTGGAACAGGGCACCCTGAACCTGGTCGTCGCTGGCACCGAAGACGCCGTTCTCATGGTGGAATCGGGCGCAAAAGAAGTGTCGGAAGACCTGATGCTCGAAGCGCTCACCCTCGCGCACGGCGAAATCAAGAAAATCTGCGCCGCTGTCAAAGCCGCGGTGCCGGCCAACGAACTGGGCAAGCGCCCGGTCGCCGGCCCGGTGGAAGACGAAGCCCTGCGCGCCCACATTATGTCGGTCTATCCGGCCAAATTGCTGGAGGCGATGCAGAAGCGCGACAAACTCGAAATGTACAGCGCCGTGGACGCGGTCAAAGACGAGCTGATCAAATCGCTCGGCGAAACCGTCACCGACGCGCGCAAATCGCAGGCGAAGCGCTATTTTGAAGATCTCACCATCAAGCAGTTCCGCACCTTCCTGCTCGACCGCCGCCAGCGCCTCGACGGCCGCGCGATGGACACCATCCGCCCGATCACCATCAAGGTCGGCCTGCTGCCGCGCACCCACGGCTCTTCGCTCTTCACCCGCGGCGAAACCCAGGCGCTCGGCATGGTCACCCTGGGCACCGCCCACGACCAGCAGCTGATCGACTGGTATGCCCCGGACGCCAAGAAGCGTTTCATGTTGCACTACAACTTTCCGCCCTATTCGGTGAACGAGGTGAAATTCCTCCGTTCACCCGGACGACGGGAAATCGGGCACGGCGCCCTGGCGGAGCGCGCGATCCTGCCGCTCCTGCCCACCCCCGACAAGTTCCCCTACACCATTCGCGTGGTCAGCGAAATTCTGGAATCGAACGGCTCCAGCTCGCAGGCCACCGTCTGCACCGCCTCCATGGCGCTGATGGACGCGGGCGTGCCGCTCAAGTCGCATTGCGCCGGCGTGGCGATGGGGCTGATCAAGGAAGAGGATGGCCGTTACGCGATCCTCTCCGACATCGCGGGTCTCGAAGATCATTACGGCGACATGGACTTCAAGGTCGCCGGCACCCGCACCGGCATCACCGCGCTGCAGATGGACATCAAGGTCAGCGGCCTTTCCCTGGAAATCATGCGCGAGGCGCTGGCCCAGGCCCGCACCGGCCGCATGCACATCCTCGACATCATGGAATCGACCCTGCCGGCCGCGCGTGCGGAGATGAATGTCTTCGCACCCCGCATCCTCACCCTGCCGGTGCCGGGCGACAAAATCGGCATGATTATCGGCCCCGGCGGAAAAACCATCCGCAGCATCGAAGAGAAAACCGGCGCGACCGTCGAGATTGACGACGCCACCTCCTCCGTGCAGGTCGCCAGCACCAACCTGGCATCGGCCGAAGCGGCGCTGGAAATCATTCGCGGCATCATCATGGATGCTGAAGTCGGAAAGACCTACAACGGCAAGGTCATGCGCGTTGAAGCTTATGGCGCCTTCATCGAAATTCTCCCGGGCAAGGAAGGCCTTCTGCATATCAGCGAAATGGCCGACTACCGGGTGGAAAAGACCGAGGACATCTGCAAACTCGGCGATGAGATTCTCGTGAAAGTCGTTCCCTCCGACACCCCCGGGAAAATCCGCCTGTCGCGCAAAGCCATTTTCGGCGGCGACGGCGGCGGTGATGGCGGCGGCCGCGGCGCCGGTGGCGGCGGTCGTGGCGGTGGAGGCGGTGGTGGCCGTGGGGGTGGACGCGAAGAGCGTCCGGCCCGCAGCTTCGGCGGCCGTGACGACCGTCCCGCCCCTCGCGAAGATCGCCCCGCTCCGCGAGAGGACAGATATGTCCCCCCTGCGCGCGAAGATCGTCCCGCTCCGCGAGAAGATCGATATGTCCCGCCTGCGCGCGAAGATCGCCCGGCCCCGCGCGAAGACCGCTTCGCGCCGCCCCCCCGGGAAGACCGTTATGTCCCCCCGGCGCGTGAAGAGCGCCCGGCTCGGGAAGATCGTTTCGGCGGAGCACCCTCCCGTGACGAACGCCCACCCGTGCGAGACGATCGCCCGGCCCCGCGCGAAGATCGCTTCGGCGGCGCTCCCTCTCGTGACGAACGCCCCCCGGCCCGCGACGACCGTCCGCCCGCGCGCGATGACTGGCGCAGCCGTGATGACGCTCCCGCGGAGCGCGCGCCCGAGCGCGGCGGCCGTGAGGAATACCGTCCGTCCAGCGACCGCGGCGGCCGTGATGAACCCCGCCCTTCCGCTGATCGCGGCGTCGATCGCGGCCCCAACTCGGGAGGTCGTGGCGGTGGCGGTGGTCGCCGTTACTAAGCCTTCGGCAATCTGACGCCATCCTTTGACCCTCGCGCAAGAACTTCCGATGCAACCCTCCACCCTGCTTTATAAAACCGCGAACGGCCGCCAGGCCTTCCGGCTCAGCGAAATTCCCGATGAGGGTTATCGTTTTGAGGGGGCGGAGGTGCGTCCGGTGGTGGACGGCGTGCCGCTCGCGGCGCCGCTGCCCTTCGCCCTGAAAATACTGCGCGAGGAAGAAGACAACAGCGGCTTTGCCTTGCTGGGCGGCTTTCCCTTCGCCACCCAGCTGCCCTGCAGCCGCTGCACCGAGCTGACGGAATACAGCGGCAAGGCGGAATTCGCCTTTTATCTGCTGCCCGCCAGCGAAGCGCCGCGCGACGGGGAAACCCATCTCGGCGACGCCGACATGGACATCATGTATTACGAAAACGATGAAGTGGTGATCGAAGCGATTGCCGAGGAGCAGCTGCAACTGGCGCTCCCCTTCAAACTGCTGTGCCGGGCCGACTGCAAGGGCCTGTGCCCGCGCTGCGGCCAGAATCTCAACGCCGCCGCCTGCGAGTGCCCACCCGACGCGCCCGATCCCCGCATGGGCGCCTTTGATAAAATCGCCGACGAATTATTCAAAAAAAATTGACCTGAGCAAGCAAATTTAATTTATCATTTAACCGGAGACTACGATGCCCAATCCCAAACGACGCCACAGTTCCGCCCGTCGCGACCTCGTCGTCTGAAGGGAATGCTTGGGCGCATTCCCCTCGTCTGCGGCAAAGCCGCATACTTCACCCCTCATGCTCCTGCCACGCCAACTCGTTTAATTCCAGATCCGTACACGAGACTTATTCGCCGTCATTAAAAAAACTCCAAGGAATTTCCTATGCCTAATCCCAAACGACGCCACAGTTCTGCCCGCCGCGATAAAAGGCGCACCCATGATTCCCTCACCACGCCCGCCATTTCCAAATGCGCGCAGTGTGGCGATCCCAAGTTGCCTCACCGGGTCTGCCCGAACTGCGGCCAGTACAACGGCCGCCAGGTTGTGAAGAGCAAGGAATAAATCAGAATCCGGTCGTGCGCGCCGGCTGACTTGCGGGCGACATGACCGGAATTACCGCATGATTTTTTCCCCGCAGAAAAATTCTACGGCCCTGCCCATCGCCATTGATTGCATGGGCGGTGACCATGCGCCGGTGGAAAACTGCAAGGCGGCGGTGGACGCATTGCGTTCCGGCCTGAAACTGCTGCTGGTCGGCCGCGAGCCGGTGATCCGGGAACAGCTCGCGGCGCTGGACGCCCTTGAATTCCTCGGCAACGGCGCGGAGATCGTCCATGCCGAAGAAGTCGTCGAAATGGACGACCCGGCTACCACGCCGATCAAGAAGAAAAAGAATTCCTCCATCCGCATCTGCGGCGACTTGGTGCGCGACGGCCGCGCTTCGGGTTTCGTGTCGCCCGGCAACACCGGCGCCCTGGTGGCGGTGGCGACGCTGATCATCGGCCGCATTGAAGGGGTCGAACGGCCGGCGTTGACCGCCGTCTCCCCCGGTGAAACCGCCCCCACCGTGCTGCTCGACATGGGCGCGACCCCGGATTGCCGCCCGGAACATCTTTTGCAGTTCGCGCGCATGGGCGATCTTTTTGCGCAAATTCTCTTCAAGATTCCCCGGCCACGCATCGGACTGTTATCGGTGGGCACGGAAGAACACAAGGGCAATGAACTGATCAAGGCGGCGCACGAACTGCTGAAAAATTCAGGCCTTAATTTTGTGGGCAATGTCGAGGGTTCCGACATGCTCCGCTCGCGCGTCGAAGTCATCGTTTGCGACGGCTTCACGGGCAATGTCATGCTGAAGACCGCGGAAGGCGTGGCGCATGCCTTTAAAAAAGCCCTCAAATTTGAAATCAAAAGTCGGGTCGCCAGCCAGATCGGCGGGCTGCTCGCCAAAAGCGCCTTCCGCGCCTTCGAACGCCGCTTCGACGACAGCGATTACGGCGGCGCTCTGCTCATGGGCGTGGCCGGCGTCTGCGTCAAGGCGCACGGAAAATCCACCGCTAAATCCATCCGCAGTGCCATTCGCGTCGCGCATACATTCGTGGATGCGGGGTTGCAAGAGCGCATACACAGCGCGATGCTGCCCATCAACCGCATGGAACAGAAATAATTCATGCGGGCGCGGGGGCTTAGGGGCCGCAACGAAATAACAGTAGCAGTCTGCCCGCCGATTCATCCCGACTGGCTTCGTTGCTCGTCGCTTACATGCTGATGGTGACTGCACACTCTCGTGTGCAGTCTCGCGCCTCGCCATTCGGGCGACTCGGCAGTCATCTTTGTTACTGTTATTTCGTTGCGGCCCCGTAGCACCGCGCATTCACATTACGCCGGCGCGCCTGCCGCCGTAAACAACCTTGCGCCGGCGTCATCCAGCCAGATCCCCGCACACTCGCCGCCGAGAAAGGGGAGGGTGATGATTTTCTTGTCGCCTTCTGTCAATTCATGATGGACATGAAAATGGCCATAGACGAGGGTGGCCGGGCCGGGCGGAAGTTTGCGGGCACTTTCGCGCAGCTGCGCTTCTGGAAAATAAGATTTGTGATAGCGGTTCGAGCCGCGCATTTTTTCCGAGGCGCGTTCGGCGGCGCGCGACAGCCAGCGCCGGGGGAGCGCACGGGCCAGGAGTGAAAACGGCGCGCTGCGGGAAAGCGCGCGCCAGAGCCGGTATTGCCGGTCATCGCGGTTGACGAGATCGCCGTGCGCCAGATAGACCGGCCCGGCTGGAGTTTCCAGACGCAGCGCGTCCGTCACCGCATCGAAAAGCTGCGCGCGATCATTCCAATCTTCGATGAAAAAATCCTTATTGCCCCAGATATAGCGCAGCGTGACGCCCTCGGCCTTCAACTCTCGTAGTGGTGCGAACAGGGGTTCCTGCCACGCCATCTCAAGGCCGCGCAATCCGATCCACAATTCAAAAAAATCACCCAGGATGGAAATTTCGCGGACGCCCTGTGCCCGGGCAGCGCGCAGCAAGCGAGCCCAGCCTTCCGCCTCGTTCGCGGCGCCGCAGTAATGGCCATCTCCGACGATCAGATGCGACATAACTTCACGATTATAATGGGACTTAATAAAGGCCGGAAATAATTTAACGGGTCTGCGATTAATTAACTTGACAACGCATGACTAAATAATTAAATTAACCACTGGAAAACCCAAGCTTAAGAGCCTGTTTCGAATAGCTGATTCTGAATCTTGATTGCCCTGCATCCAACCCCAATTTCTGCACCCTCGCCGCTACCCCAACCAGGAAATCCCATGACCAACCCCGAAATCCCAGCGTCCCCCACTTCCGCATCTGCGCCTGCCGCACCCGACGCTCCCCACTGGGTGCCGGTGCTGCCGCTGCGCAACACGCTCGTGTTTCCCGAGATGGTGCTGCCGCTCTCGATCGGCCGCAAACGCTCGCTGCAAGCGGTTGAAGACGCCGCCGCGCGCGACGGGATGGTTTTTGTCGCGGCCCAGCACGAGCCAGGCATTGACGATCCGAAAACCGACCAGCTCTACACCACCGGCACGCTCTGCCGCATTCTCAAGCTGATTCGCCTGGGCGCGGACAATGTATCGGTGGTGATCCAAGGCGTGCGTCGCGCCAAGGTCGCGTCGTGGGACACGCACGGAACTTATTACCAGGTCACGCTGGCGCCGCTCACCGACACCGGCATCGATCCCTCGGAAGCCATGCCGCTGGGAAAAAACCTCGCGGTGCAATTCGAGCGCTATGTGAACCTGTCGCCCAATCTCGCCAGCGAGATTTCCGAGATGGTGAACCGGCTTGACTCGCCCGGCCGCATCGCCGACGCGGTGGCTTTCCATCTGCCCATCGATCTCAAGGAAAAACAGGCGATTCTGGAACTGACCGCGGTGGACGCGCGGGCGCACCGGGTCACCGAACTTTTGGTGCGGGAACTCCAGGCGCTGGAGCTGGGTTCCAAGATCAACAGTGAAGTGATGGACAAGATGTCCAAGCAGCAGCGGGAATATTTTCTGCGTGAGCAGATGAAGGCCATCCAAAAAGAGCTGGGCGAGGACGACGAACCCAGCGAGGAACAGGCCGAGCTGCGCAAGAAAGTGAAGAAGGCGAAAATGCCGAGAGAAGCGCGCAAGGCGGCCGAACGGGAACTCAAAAGGCTCGCGCGCATGCACCCCAGCGCCAGCGAATACATGGTCGCGCGCACCTATCTCGACTGGCTCATCAGCTTGCCCTGGTCCAAGGCCACCAGCGATGTCATCGACATTCCCAAGGCCAAGGAGATTCTCGACACGGATCACCAGGGCCTCGACAAGGTGAAGGACCGCATCCTGGAATTTTTGGCCGTTAAAAAGCTCAACCCCGGCATGAAGGGGCCCATCCTGTGCCTCGTCGGGCCGCCCGGCGTGGGCAAAACCTCGCTCGGAAAATCAGTCGCCCGCGCCATGGGCCGGGAATTCGTGCGCATGTCGCTCGGCGGCATCCGCGACGAAGCGGAAATCCGCGGCCACCGCCGCACCTATGTCGGCGCGCTGCCCGGCCGCATTCTGCAATCCATCAAAAAATCGGGCAAGCGCAATCCCGTCATGCTGCTCGACGAGGTTGACAAACTGGGCAACGACTTCCGCGGAGATCCCTCCTCCGCGCTGCTTGAGGTGCTCGACCCCGAGCAGAACAAGTCCTTCTCCGATCATTACCTCGAGGTGGAGTTCGATCTATCCGAGGTTTTGTTCATCGCCACAGCCAACACCACCTCGACTATTCCCGGCCCGCTGCTCGACCGCATGGAACTGATCGAGCTCTCGGGCTACACCGAAGAGGAAAAACTGCGCATCGCGCAGGCCCACCTGGTGCCGCGCCAGCTGGAAAACAACGGACTGAAACCGGAACGGGTCAGCTTTCAGCCGGCCGCGCTCACCCGCATCATCAATGAATACACCCGGGAAGCCGGGCTGCGCAATCTAGAGCGGGAAATCGGCTCGGTCTGCCGCAAACTGGCGCGCAAAATCGCGGAAGCGCCGACGGGAACCCTGGAAAACATCATCGTCACTCCGGTAGTGATCGAGGAACTGCTCGGCCCGCAAAAGGTCTTCAACGAAGTCTCGGAACGGCTCGACCGGCCGGGCGTCGCAGTCGGCATGGCCTGGACACCCTATGGCGGCGACATTCTTTTCATCGAAGCCACCATGACGCCGGGACGCGGCCAGCTCATCCTCACCGGCCAGCTTGGCGATGTGATGAAGGAGTCGGCGCAGGCGGCCTTCTCCTGGCTCAAGAGCGAGCATGAACGGCTCGGCATCAACCGCAAAGTTTTCGCCTCGAATGATTTCCACATCCATGTGCCGGCCGGTGCCGTGCCCAAGGATGGTCCTTCCGCCGGCGTCACCATGGTCACCGCCCTCGCGTCGCTGCTCACCGGACGCAAAGTCCGCTCCGATCTCGCGATGACCGGCGAGACTACCCTGCGTGGCAAAGTGCGGGCCATCGGCGGCGTCAAGGAAAAAGCCCTCGCCGCCCAGCGCGCGGGACTCACCCACATCATCCTGCCCAAACGCAACGAAAAAGATCTTCTCGATCTCCCCGCCTCCGCGCGTGATTACCTCAGCTTCCATCCCGTGGACGACCTCGACGAAGTCCTCGCGTTCGCGCTAGAGGGCGGCCTGCCCAAACCCAAGCCCGCGCCGCTCGGGTCTACAGCCGCCAGTGTGGCGCCGCATTGAATTGATCCGCAGCCGTTTTAGGCAGAACGACGGAGCGGATCATGAAGGAGATCCGGCGCCGCACCCGCGTGGTCGGCAGCTTCCCCGACGGCCACTCCGCGCTGATGGTGACCGCGGCCCGCTTGCGACACATCACCACGACCAAGTGGGGCACCCACAAGTATCTCGACATGAACCGGCTGTTTGAACAGGAACGAACGGCGGCCA
>JAYVQF010000114.1:0-2270 GCA_043777195.1 Thermoanaerobaculia bacterium | reverse complement strand
GTCCACCCCGCCGCCCTATGATGTCCGCTATCTCGAAGGCATTCGCCGCCACAACGCGCGCGAATTCTACGAAGCGCATGAATATCTTGAAGATATCTGGCACGAATGGGGGCCGCCGCAGAAAACTTTTCTCCAAGCGCTCATCCAGTTCACCGTTGCCTGCCTGCACCTGGAGATGAAAAATCCCCGCGGCGCCACCACCATGTCCGGCCGGGTGATTAAACAGCTGGCGTCATTACCCGATGAACTGTGGGGTCTGGATATTCGCCTGATCGAAAAAAGCGCCCGTGAATTCTTCGCGCCTTTGCACGATCCCGAAAGGCAGTCCCCGCGCGGCTCGCCCGATCCCGCGCAGGCCCCCGGCTGGGGCTGGCCGGCCGATGCGCCGCTCGACTATGACCGCCCGCCCATGCCCGAAAAGCCGGAGTAGCAATCGGCCTTCCTTTTCACCCGCATATTCATCCGCCCCATCAATTGACCCGCTCGGATTCTTCCAGTCCCGCGTCGCCGAATTCGGATTCTGGTTCATTCGCCTGTGACGGTGCGGGAATCGTCCAGAGTTCGCCGACCAGGCGCAGGGCCACCGGGGTGAAGGGATGCTCCTCCGGCCCCAAAAGCGGCAGAGGCTCGTGGCGCCCCTCGATTTCCACTGAAAGCCTTCCGCGATGGTCAATGTGCGCCGAGCGCACCAGCGCGAAGGGGAGCTTGAGCGGCGGCGTGTCGGCGGTGCGTTCGAAGCGATCGGGATAAATCGTCAACGGACCCAGCTGCAATTGCCCCGCCCGTTTCAAATCCGCGCGCGCGCTTTCCACCCGCGGTTCGATCACCTTGCGCAGCAGATGGCGGATGTAATCATCATTGCGGTCGTACTGGCCGCGCAGGTTGACGCGGACTTTTCCGCTGACGATCTCAAGGCGATCCGGCTCCTCGTCAATGCGCCCGGCTTTCCAGGTGAGCCGCTGCACCGATTGAAAAGCGATCTCGTCCTGCCCGCGCCAGTGGTCGATCGCGAGCGACTCCTCATTCATCGTTACCGGCGGGGCCAGCCAGCGGGCGATGCGGCCCGTGGTCACGAGGCTGAGGTACAGAGACGCGATAGCGATGAAATTCAACAGTTGCATCGGCGCCGGGGTGGACCTCGCCGCCGGCATCACGCGCACGAGCGCCAGCGCGAAAAGCAAAAACACCAGCCCGAGATGAAGCAGTGCCGGATTGAGTAGCGGGTGGGGTGTGAGTCGCGCCGGCAGTTCAATGCCCGGGCGGGTGAGATTCGTCCCGCGCAGCCGCCGCTGGCTTGCGATGAGACGGGTTAATAGCAGCGCGCCGGCGATGGTCAGCGCGCGGGCGGCGGCATCCAGTCCCAGACCCTCGCTCAGCAGGAATAACAGCGTCCCGGAAACCGCCGTCAGCGCGAGCGGCAGCCAACGCGCGCGCAGCGGCCCGACCCACAGGATGCGCAGAAAAATCCGCCCCGGCTTTTCGGCGGGATAACTGACGGCCTGTGCTTCGCTCACGCTTCAATCCTCCCAGAACCGTTCTTCGGTCCACGGGTCGCCGTGGTTGTGATAACCCCGCGCTTCCCAGTAACCGATCTGATCTTGCGGCAGAAATTCCAGGCCGGTGAGAAATTTCGCCCCCTTCCACGCATAGAGCTGCGGGGTAATGACGCGCAGCGGGGCGCCGTGCTCGGGCGGCAAAAACGCGCCGTCATGCTTGTAGGCGAGCAGCACATCGGCGGTGAAAAAATCGGCGAGTTTGAGATTGGTGGTGTACCCCTCCGCGCCATGCTGGACGACATGGGTCGCCTCGGGGCGCGGGCGCACGAGCTCGCGGATCGTCGTCGCGAGAATTCCCGTCCACACATTATCCAGCCGCGACCAGCGCGTGACGCAATGAAAATCGGCGTCCAGCTCGACCGCTGGCAATTGCAAAAGTTCATCCCAGCTCCACGCGGTGGGCTTTTCCACCAGCCCGGAAACCGTCAGCCGCCAGGTGCGCGGATCGAAGGGCGGGGGCGCGGTCAGCGACAACACCGGAAACTTGTCGGTCTGGTACTGGCCGGGCGGAATCCGGTCCGGACGCAAGACGGTGGGGGATTTCTGCCGGGGCAGGGACATGTAGGAATTTTACCCGCGCGGCCGCGAGATAAGATTTTTACCGCATCGCTTTGCCCTTGGCGCCTTGGCGTCTTGGCGGTTAAATCTTCTCATCCTTCGGCTGTAGGATAATTCACGGGTGAAATCGACTCCTGACTGGCGAAAAAAATTAAT
>JAYVQF010000113.1:0-8813 GCA_043777195.1 Thermoanaerobaculia bacterium | reverse complement strand
GCGGAGCGGGCTTGGGGGCGATCATCCCCACGCTTCTACCCAGCACCGCTATACTGCGCCTTCAAGTGTTGCACTTGGTAGTGAAATTCGCGAAAGCTAAATAATCAAGAAAGCTAAATCATCAAGAAAAGAGAAATCGTGCGTTCTTCGCACCCGGATCTTTTTCTTGGCTTGGCGATCTTGGCGATCTTGGCGACCTTGGCGGTAAATCATCTGATGAAAACAGGAGCCCTCCCATGCCCGTGACGAAAACTGATGTGATCTGGATGGATGGCAAGATGATCCCCTGGGACGAGGCGAAGATTCACATTCTCTCCCATGTGATCCACTACGGCTCCGGCTTGTTTGAAGGCATCCGGGTTTACAAAACAAAAAACGGCCCGGCGGCGCTGCGCCTTGACGACCATGTCGAACGGCTGTTCAATTCCGCCAAGATCTACCGCTTTGAAATGCCCTGGACGCGCGAACAGATCGTCACCGCCTGCCTCGACACGGTGAAAGCCAACAAGATGGAGGAGTGCTACATCCGGCCATTGGTTTACCGCGGCTATGGCGAAGTGGGCGTCAACCCGCTGAAGAACCCGGTCAATGTCTCGATCGCGGTCTGGCCGTGGGGCGCCTATCTGGGCGATGAGGCCCTCGAACAGGGTGTGGATGTCATGGTCTCGTCATGGAACCGCATGGCGCCCAACACCACGCCAGCCACCGCCAAGGCCACCGCCAACTACATGAACTCGCAATTGATGAAAATGGAGGCCATCGTCAATGGCTACGCCGAGGGGATTTCCCTCGATGTTTACGGCTATGTCGCGGAAGGGTCGGGAGAGAACATTTTCGTCATCAGCCACGATGAAATCATCACACCGCCGCTCTATGCCTCGATCCTCGCCGGCATCACCCGCGAAGGCGTGATACATCTGGCGCGCGATATGGGGATGAAAATTTCAGAGGCGCAGATTCCCCGCGGCATGCTCTACACCGCCGACGAGATCTTCTTCACCGGCACCGCCTCGGAAGTGACCCCGGTGCGCTCCGTGGACAAGATTCCCGTGGGCATGGGCAAACGCGGCCCCATCACCGAAAAATTGCAGAAGACCTACCTCGAAATCTGCCGCGGCCAGCAGCCGGACAAATTTGGATGGCTGACGAAGGTGAAGTAGGGTCTCGGGCCTCGGGCCTCGGGTCTGGCGTCTGGCCTGAATAATGCGGAGCCGGCTCAGGGGCCGTTCTTCGCAGATTGCTGCACCCCGAAGACTCAGCCTTTTTCAAGAGCCGATTGACTCACAATTGTGTCGAATGAAGTCAGGCCAGACGGGAAGCCCCAGACCCGCGACCCGGCGCGCGCTCTGGCAATCCTCCCCCGCTTGCGGTAAAGTAAGAGCCGGATAAAGACCCGAGGCCCCCATGCATATCAACGACCTTCTGAAACTGGCGATCGAACGCGGCTCCTCCGACTTGCACTTGAAAGTCGGCACCCATCCGATCATCCGGGTTGACGGCGCGCTGCAGCCCATGGTGGACTGCAAACGGCTGATGCAGGAGGACACCATCGCGATGGCCTTCTCCATCATGAACTCGCGGCAGAAGGAGAAGTTCAAGACGGCGCTTGAGATCGACATCGCCTACTCGGTTCCGGGCCTGGGCCGTTTCCGCGTCAACATCTTCCAGCAGCGCGGCTCCGTGGGCCTCGTGTTGCGCGTCATTCCCGTGCAGGTCAAAACCTGCCGCGATCTGCTGCTGCCGCCGATCATCGAAGAAATCGCCTCCGACGAACGCGGCCTGATTCTTTGCACCGGCACCACCGGCTCGGGCAAATCCACGACCCTGGCCGCGATGATCGACCACATCAACTCGACGGAAGCCAACCACATCGTCACCGTCGAGGATCCCATCGAATTCCTGCACCGCGACAAGAAATCGATCGTCAACCAGCGCGAAGTGGAAGTGGACACCCGCTCCTTCGCGGTGGCGCTGCGCTCGGCCCTTCGCCAGGACCCCGATGTCATCCTGGTCGGCGAAATGCGCGACTATGAAACCATCGAAACCGCCATGACCGCGGCGGAAACCGGCCATCTCGTGCTCTCCACGCTGCACACCCTGGACGCCACCGAAACCATCAACCGCATCATCGCGGTCTTTCCCCCGCACCAACAGAAACAGATCCGCATCCAGCTCGCGGCAGTTCTTAAAGCCGTCATCTCCCTGCGCCTGATCCCGCGCGCCGATGGCAAGGGACGCGTGGTCGCGTGCGAAATCCTGCGCTCCACCGCCCATGTGCGCGAGTGCATCGAGGTCAAGGAAAAGACCAAGCTGCTGCACGATGTCATTGCCAGCGGCACCACCGCTTACGGCATGCAGACCTTTGACCAGTCGCTCTTCAGCCACTACAAGAAGGGGCTCATCACCTACGACATTGCGCTGCGCTACTCCACCAACCCCGACGACTTCAAACTTCGCATCCAGGGCATCCAATCCACTTCCGACAACGCCCGCGAGGAAATGGACAACGCCGCCGGCTTGGGCAGCAAAGACGCCGCGGCCCAGCCCGGGGAGAAACCGGCCGGGGGCGGCGGCGACTTTGATTTTTCGTTCGATAACCAATGAGACGGCGAGCGAAAGCGCACGATAGTTTGAATCCCCGGCAGCGCGAAGAGCGGGCCGGAGACACCCTCAGCCCAACCCTCTCCCTCTAAAGAGGGCGAGGGATAAGAGCACATGGCGATGCCTACGCCAATTTAACCGCGTGTTCCCGCGTGGTGTGAAACTGCAGCGTCGGCCATTTCTCTTGTGTATAGTCAAGCCGGAACTGTGATTCGGGAAGATAGGCGAGATTGCCGCCGGCGTCGAGCGCCAGGCGGTGCAGGAATTCCGTCTTGAATTCGGCCAGTTTTTTCGCGTCGTCACAGGTGACCCAGCGGGCCGCGAAGATGCCGCCCTCCTCGAAGATCGCATCCACGCCGTATTCGCTTTGCAAGCGGTGGGCGACCACCTCGAATTGCAGCGCGCCGACCGCGCCCAGGATCATGTCGTTGCCGAAGAGCGGGCTGAAAACCTGCACCGCGCCTTCTTCGCCGAGCTGGCGCAGCCCTTCGCGCAGTGATTTCGATTTGAGGGGGTTGCGCAGCCGCGCCTTGCGGAAAAGTTCCGGCGCGAAGTAGGGGATGCCGGTGAACTGCAGTGATTCTCCCTCGGAGAAACTGTCGCCGATTTGTATGGAGCCGCGATTGTAGAGGCCGATGATGTCGCCCGGCCAGGCGGATTCCACCTGCTCGCGGGTGTGGGCCATGAAGGTGAGCACCTGCGCGATTTTCAGATCTTTCGCGAGGCGCAGGTGGCGCACGCTCATGCCCTTTTCAAAACGGCCGGAGCAAACGCGCAGGAAGGCAATGCGGTCGCGGTGGGCGGGATCCATGTTGGCCTGAATCTTGAATACAAAACCGCTGAACTTTTCTTCCTGCGCGATGACCGGGCGGGTTGTGGTGGCGGCCGGCCGCGGCGGGGGCGCCCAATCCACCAGCGCACCGAGGATTTCGCGCACCCCGAAATTGTTGATGGCGGAACCGAAGAAAACCGGCGTCTGCTTGCCCGCGAGAAAGGCTGCGAGATCAAACGGATGCGATGCGCCTTTGAGCAATTCGACATCGTGGCGTAGTTCCTCGACTTCGCCCTTGAAGAGTTCATCGAGGCGCGGGTCGTTGATGCCTTTCACCACCTCGGCGGTCTGGTCGTGCGCATCCTGGCCCGGCTCAAAAATCAGAATTTCATCGCGCAGCAGGTGATAGACGCCGCGGAAGCGGCCGCCCGAACCGATCGGCCAGGTGATGGGTGCGCATTGGATCTTCAGCACGGTCTCGACTTCGTCCAAAAGTTCCAGCGGTGGGCGCACTTCACGGTCGAGCTTGTTGATGAAGGTGATGATCGGGGTGTCGCGCAGGCGGCAGACATTGAGGAGCTTGACCGTCTGCGTTTCCACGCCCTTCGCGGCGTCAATCACCATGAGCGCGGAATCCACGGCGGTGAGAACGCGGTAGGTGTCCTCGGAAAAATCACGGTGGCCGGGGGTATCGAGCAGGTTGACCACGCAGCCGCCGTGTTCGAACTGCATCACCGAACTCGCCACCGAAATGCCGCGCTGCTTCTCGATCTCCATCCAATCGGAAGTCGCATGGCGGGTGCTCTTGCGGCCCTTCACCGTGCCCGCGAGATGAATCGCGCCGGAAAAGAGCAGCAGCTTTTCCGTCAGCGTGGTCTTGCCCGCATCGGGATGGGAAATGATCGCGAAGGTCCGCCGCCGCGCGGTCTCAGCGGCGATTACGGAAAGCGGGGTGGCGGCCGGGGCGACCGGCTCAGCGGAGACGATGGAGGAAGTCATGGGACGGGTTGCGGGAGCAAGCCGAATCTGTTCGGGGCGATCGATTGAGCGAGTGAACGACGCAGCGCGGTCATTAAAATTCGAGTTTCATCGTTGGCAGCGAATTCTAACGGCTGCGATCCGATTATTTTCCCGAGGCTCACTATGAAAGCGATTCGCGTGCATGAATTCGGCGGCCCTGAAGTGCTCCGTCTGGAAGAGGTCGCGACCCCGCATCCCGCAGCAGGTCAGGTGCGGGTCAAGCTCCACGCCATCGGCGTCAATCCGGTAGACACCTACCAGCGCAGTGGCAATCACGCGCATGCGCCCGCACTGCCGTGGACGCCGGGCGCGGACGGGGCGGGGGAGATCGCGGCGCTTGGCGACGGCGTCAGCGGCTGGAAGATCGGGGATCGGGTTTATACGGCGGGCGCGCTGACCGGGACCTATGCAGAATTCGCGCTCTGCTCACCGCAAAGAATTCACCCGCTACCGGAAAAAATCTCCTTCGCGCAAGGTGCCGCGCTCGGCGTTCCCTACGCCACCGCCTGGCGCGCGCTCTTCCAGCGGGCGCGGGCCAAGGCGGGCGAGACCTTGTTGATTCACGGTGCCAGCGGCGGGGTGGGCACCGCCGCGGTGCAGATCGCACGCGCCGCGGGTCTCACCGTCTTCGGCACCGGCGGCACGGAGGCGGGACGCAGACAAATCATTGCGCAGGGCGCGCATCACGCGCTTGATCATGGCGCTGCAAATTATTTGCAGGATGCGATGGCGCTCACGGGCGGGCGGGGCTTCGATGTGATTCTCGAACTCCTCGCCAATGTGAATCTCGGAAAAGATCTGCCGCTGTTGGCGCCGGGTGGCCGCGTCGCGGTGGTCGGCAGCCGCGGGTCGGTCGAGATCAACGCGCGCGATTTGATGACCCGCGATGCCTCGATCGTTGCGATGTCGCTCTTCAATGCCAACGACGCAGAGCGCGCGGAAATTCATGCCGCTTTGAATACAGGCCTGGAAAATGGAACGCTGCGCCCTGTTATTGGCCTGGAATTGCCACTGGCGCAAGCGGCGGAAGCCCATCGTAAGGTGATGGAACCCGGCGCGCGTGGCAAAATCATTCTTATTCCATGACCGACGCCGCGCCGGTATTTTCCACGGACATCACGACTGGCCCGCGCGGTCCGCGCGCCTGGCTGAGCGCGCAAGTCGCCGACGCGCGCGAGTGGTGCGATGGACGCAATGGCTGGGTCCGGCTGCCGCTGCTGGTTTATATTTTGTATGCCGGCGTGAATCATTTGCGCGACCCCGAATATTCCGACTGGACGGGCGGGATCACCTTCGGCATTCATGAACTCGGCCATGTGATCATGAGTTGGGGCGGTCATTTCATCACCGCGTTGGGCGGCAGTTTATGGCAGATTCTGGCGCCGACGATTACGATCGTCATCTTCCGCCGCCAGCGCGATTGGTTCGCCGTTGCGGTGGGATTCGCCTGGCTGGCCTTCTCCGCTTGGGGCCTCGCCATCTATGTTGCCGATGCACGCGCGATGGAGTTGCCCCTGCTCGGTCTCTCCGATGATCCCGAGCATGACTGGAATTATTTGTTGGGCACGATGGGGCTGCTGAAGTTCGATACCGCCATCGCGCTGCTGATCCGTGTCGGCGCGTTTCTCAGCTGGGCGACGGCTTTGCCGCTCGGCGGTTGGACTTGCTGGCGGATGATCCGCGGGAAGGCAGCGGATAGCAAATGATTGCAGCGGCCGTCGGGTACCGCGGCACCCGGCCGGCCGGACGATAGGGCATCCGGATTTCGTTCGCTCGCGCGAACGGCATCCGCGATAATTCCCACTCTCAAGATTGAAATATTTTCCGGAGCAATTGCAATGGCCAAAGACCACTCATTCGACATCACCTTTGAGATCTCCCTGATGGAGGTTGACAACGCGCTTAATCAGACGGTCAAGGAGATTCAGAATCGTTACGACTTCAAGGGCGTGGAAACGAAGCTGGAGCGCAAGGACAAGGAGCTGCTGCTGGAGACCGGCGATGACATGAAAATCGCGGCGGTGCGGGAGATGTTCAGCCAGAAGCTGGCAAAGCGCGGCGTCAACATCAAGGCGATCAAATGGGAGGAGAACGAGAAGGCGGGCGGCGACCGGGTGCGTACCAAGGCGGCCATCCAGTCGGGCATTCCGCAGGAAAAGGCGAAGGAGATCGTCAAGACCATCAAGGGCATGGGGCTGAAAAAAATCCAACCCTCCATCCAGGATGAAAAAGTGCGCATCACCTCGCCGGACATCGATACTTTGCAAACGGCCATCGAAGCCCTGAAGACCACCGACTTCGGCATTGCGGTGCAGTTTACGAATTATCGTTGAAGAGATTTAACCGCCAAGTCGCCAAGACGCCAAGGGGAGAAAAGAGTTTTATGACTGCAACTTCCGGTACCTGAATTATTTAAGCCTGAATTTGGCGTCTTGGCGCGTTGACTTGCTGGCGCTCGTCGAAGGGTTTTTCATTTTCTTTTGTATTAAGCTTTGGCGGTAAAAATTAAAAATGATCTTAAAACCGAAACTTCCCTGGCAACCTTCCGTGCAGCGCGCATTTTTTGGCGCGGGCTGTGTGGTTATCCTGTGGCATATATTTATCACAGGGTGGCTGTTTCATGCGCTGGGGCGCGCGGAGGCGGGGCCGGCGGCATCGGCTTTGATCCGGCCCTTTTATTTGGCGCAGCTGGTGTTGCTGTCGCTGGCATTGCTGCTGGAGCGGTTGACGGTTCAGAATATTTCGCGTCTGATGTTGATGCTCGGCGGGCTGATGACGCTATTCTTTGAATGGAAAATCATGCAGCAGATGCGTGCGATTCGATTGCAAACCGGGCTTGCGGATGAGGCGTCGCGCCATGCGTGGGGTCTGGGGCATGCTGCTTCTTTCGGATTGACGGTGCTGATGCTCGTGATATTTACGGTGCTTTATTGCAAGACGACCGCTACGCTGGAATCGCCCCCGAAAAAATAATCTCATGAGCGAGCTGACAGAATTATGACCACGAAACGCAACCTATCGCCGGTAAATTGTTGTGGGCAATCGTGATGGCGAGTAAAAGCAAGTTGCCGCTCAGCGGCATCGTCGTTGCCGATCTTTCCCGCGTTTTGGCGGGGCCCATTGCTGCGCAATTGCTGGGGGATCTCGGCGCTGATGTCATCAAGGTGGAATCTCCGGACGGTGATCCCACTCGCGGTTGGGGGCCGCCGTTCAGGAAGGGCGTCGCCGCCTACTATTTGAGTTGCAACCGCAACAAGCGCTCGCTCGTCGCTGATTTCAAGACGGACGTGGGCTGCAAAAAAGTTCGCGCGCTGATTCGCCGCGCCGACCTGGTCATTGAAAATTTCCTGCCCGGCGATCTGGAAAAATTCGGACTTGACTATGCGGCGGGGAAAAAAATCAACCCGAAAATCGGCTGGGTCTCGATCACCGGCTTCGGCCCGACCGGGCCGCTCCGGAATGAGCCGGGTTACGATTTCCTCATGCAGGCGATGACCGGCTGGATGAGCGTGACGGGGGAAGAACAGGGCACACCGCACAAAGTCGGGATGGCGCTTTGCGATGTCTTATGCGGGATGTATGCGGCTTCCGCTGCGCTGTCACTTTTGCAGCAGATCAACAAAACCGGTCGGGGTGGACGATTGGAAGTGCCCCTCTACGCCGCGGCGATTTCCGGCCTCATCAATGTCGCACAGAATCATTTGCTGACGAGCGCGCCGGCGAAACGCTGGGGCAATGGGCACGCCTCCATCGTTCCTTACCAGTCATTCCAGGCGAAAGACGGGTTGGTCGCCATCGCGGTCGGCAGCGAGGCGCAGTTCGCGAAGTTGGCGGTCATTCTCGGACGGCCCGGCTGGGCGAACGATGCGCGGTATTCGACGAATCCGCAGCGCGTGAAAAATCGCGTCACGCTGCTGGCTGCGATAGGAAAAATTCTAAAAACCCGTCCGGCGGGCTACTGGATAGCCGAGTGCCGGCGCCACAAGATCCCTGCCGGGCCGGTCGCGACTGTGGCCCAAGCGCTCAACTCACCGCAATCCCGGGCGTTGGGGCTGGTGCAGGAATTGCCTCACCCCGAACTGGGCCGGGTGAAACTCCTCGCTTCGCCGATTTTCCGGGACGGCAAGCCGTTGCCGATCCGCCGCGTCCCACCGGGGTTGGGAAGGAAAAAGAAATAAGTCAGAAACTCCAGCCTTTCAACACATTGTCGCGCAAGTTGTCGATTTCCGAACCGACTTTCTTGGCGGGGGCGCCGATGATTCTCAGGAGTTCCTTGTTCATGGCGTCGAGGCGCATGGCTTGCATTCTGATGAGCGTGTAAGCGAAACGCGAGGCGCCGATCGAGCCGGTGAGAACCGCCTTGCGCAGTTTTTCCCCGTCAAGCTGCAGGAGCTTGCAATCGCCCTTGCATTTCACCGTG
>JAYVQF010000112.1:0-2286 GCA_043777195.1 Thermoanaerobaculia bacterium | reverse complement strand
CCGCCTCCAATGTCGCCTACGATGATCTCTTGAGCGGCGGCCAGGTGAAATATGTCACCGCCGCGCGCGGCGCAGCGGCGCTCCCCTTCTCAAGCGGCGGCTTGTTCGCGCTGCTGACCGGCAACCCCCCGCCGGCGCCCGTCGGCGCGCCACCCGCCGCAGTGCGGGTCATCCGCGCCGAGGGGGCGCGCAAAGGCGATCTCATTCTGGCGCCGGGCGAGGAGAAGAAATTGCAAACGCCGGAAGCCCGGGCCGCTCTGCGCAGCGGCCAGGTCCTGATCGTGATGGACAATTCCGTCGGCGGGGTTGAGGGCTGGCGCTGGACGCCGGGCGCGCAAAAACTCGCGGCGCGTTGATTTTCCGCAGCGAACGAGCCCTGCATGGCTTCTTCCCCGGTTGGCCTGCGCCGCAATTCCTGGCTGGCCGGCGTGGGCGCTGCGCTGGTTTTCGCATTGGTCACCCTGGCTTACGGGTGGGAACTTTTCAATGATCTGGAATGGCGGCTCTATGACCGCCGGCTGATCGCCGCGCGGCCGGCGCAGGGCGATGAAGTCGTCATTTTGGGCAAGGACGATGAATTTTTGGCGGCCACAGAGGGCGAATGGAACCGCGCCGCCTACGCCGAGGCGCTGCGCGGACTCGCCGCCTGCCAGCCGCGCGCTGTCGGGCTGGACATCGAATTGGCGCGGGCTTCTCCCGCCGAGAAAAAAAACAACCCCGACCCCGACCTCACCCTGGCGATCAAGGCGCTGCCCGCGGTGCAGGCGGTGCGCGTGGAAAATCAGCAGATTGTCCCGCCCTTCCCGACCTTTGAGGCGGCGGCGAAACGGCTGGCGCTGTTCAACCTGCAGACGGAGGTTGATGGCGTGGTGCGCTATGATTGGGGGCGGGTGAAGGCCAGCCCCGAGCCGGTGGACAGCCTGGCGTTGGCGATGGCGAAAACCGGCGAACCGGCGCGCGAATTTTCCGGCAACCGCTTTCTCATCCGCTACCGCGCCGCTGAGGGGGAATTGCCGCGCGCCAGCCTCGCGAAATTTCTGGAGGAAAATCCGCCCTGCGCACTGGTCAAGGATAAATATGTTCTGGTGGGCAGTCTGCGCTGGATTGAAAACGATTACAAACCCACGCCCATGGCCCGTCTGCACGGCAAGGCGGTCGGTGCGGAAATCACCCCCTCCGCCATACCCCGGGGCGCCGAACGGCAATCGTTCGGCGTGGAAATTCACGCCCAGGCGCTGCTCACTTTGCTGCACGACGACGCGCCGATCCGCCCGCCCCCCGGGCTGCAAATTCTTTTCACCCTGCTGCCGCTGGCGGCGCTGCTGACTGTGCAACTGCTGTCGTCGCGCCGCCCCGTGCGCAATTTGCTATTGCAGGGCGCGCTGCTCGCCGCGTGGCTGGCGCTGCTGCTGCTCATCGGGCAGAACTTCGCTTATTTTCTGGATCTGCTTTATCCCGCAGTTTCGCTGGGCGGGGTGTGCGTGGCACTCACCGCCAACACCCTGGCAACCGAGGCGCGGCGCAAGCGGGATCTCGAGCGGCTGTTTGGCCGCTTCGTCGCGCCGCAGGTGGCGAAGCTGCTGCTGGCGCGCGGCGACGGGGTGCCGGTGGGCGGCCACCGCAAAACCATCACCGTGATGTTCAGCGATGTGCGCGGTTTCACCGGGCTCTCGGAAACCCAGCCGGCCGAGGTGATCGCGGCGCTGCTCAATGATTATTTCACCGCCATGATCGAGGAACTGTTCAAGGAAGAAGGCACCTTCGATAAATTCATCGGCGATGCATTGATGGCTTTTTGGAACGATCCCCTTGAGCAGCCCGATCACGCTCTGCGCGGGGTGCGCGCGGCGCAGCGCATGCAGGCGCGGCTGCGCACGCTCAATGCGGACTTCGCGCGCGCCGGGCGGCCCACCCTCGCCATCGGCATCGGCCTGCACACCGGTGAGGCGATCGTCGGCAATCAGGGTTCGCGCATCCAGTTCGCTTACACCGCGCTGGGCGACACCGTCAACACCGCGTCACGACTGATGGGCAAGGCGCTGCCCGGGGAGATCGTGGTCAGCGCCGCCACCGCCGCCGCAATTCCCGGCTTCGACCAGGAATTTCCCGAGGCGAAACCCACCCGCTTCGAGCTCAAAGGCAAAGCCGAACCCGTCGC
Source organism: Thermoanaerobaculia bacterium (assembly GCA_043777195.1). Lineage (GTDB taxonomy): Bacteria > Acidobacteriota > UBA4820 > JAYVQF01 > JAYVQF01 > JAYVQF01. The sequence continues at coordinate 128 of JAYVQF010000112.1, read as the reverse complement.
AGCGATGGTGATCGCGACGGAGTAATCTGGGTTAGGGGCCGCAACGAAATAACAGTAGCAAAGATGACTGTCGAGTCGCCCGAATGGCGAGGCGCGAGAAGCGCGCATACCCGAAGGTATGTAAGCGA
>JAYVQF010000111.1:0-2289 GCA_043777195.1 Thermoanaerobaculia bacterium | reverse complement strand
AACCTTCGCCGTGGGTGAGCTGCACCACTTCCGTGCCGGCCAGGCTGCGCACGAAAAGCTGGTAACTGCCGTCGAGCGTGGAATTGAAGGCCAGCCGCTCGCCATCAGGCGACAAAACCGCGGTTTCCTTGATGGTCGCATCGCGGGTGAGCAGCCGGACGCGCGGTGCGGGCCGTGGTTTTTCCCGGCTCGCGCGCCCCAGCCGCCAGCCTCCTGCGGCGGCCAGCCCGGCGAGTCCGGCGAAAAGCGCCAGTGCCAGGGTAATCCCCCAAGCGGAACGCGGTCGCCAAGGTCCTGCGAATGCCGCAGTATTGCCGCGCGCGGGCGTCATCGCGCCGGAATGGCGCCGGCCAACCGAGTGACTTAACGGTTCGGCCAAATAGCCTGGCTCGGAGATATGACGAACGGCCTCGCGCAATTCAAGCGCCAGCTCATCCGCGCGCGCATAGCGCTCCTCGGGCGCTTTGGCAAGAGCGTGCGCGGTGATGCGCGCGGGTTCCGCCGTCAGCGGATCGAGTTCAAGTTCGGAAAAATCGGGATTGACATGGAGCAGGCTGGCGAAAGTATCGGCGGTGGAACGCCCGCGAAAGGGATGCCGGCCGGTGAGCATTTCATAGAGCACGATGCCGGCGCAGAAAATATCGCTGCGCCCATCCAGCGGCTCGCCGCGCGCCTGTTCGGGGGACATGTAGGCGGCGGTGCCCAGTATCTCGCCTTGGGCGGTGTAATCCTGGTCTGCCATGCCGCGGGTGGGGCTGCTGGAATCTTCGTGTCCGGGGTTTTCCGGGGTCGCCCGGCGGGCCAGGCCGAAATCCAGAATCTTCAACCGTCCGTCGGGCAGCAGCATCAGGTTGGCCGGCTTGATGTCGCGATGCACCAGGCCGAGCTCATGCGCTGCGGCCAGCCCGTCGGCGAGCTGCGCCCCCCACGCGCAACATTCAGCGGGCGTCGGGCGATAGCGTCTAAGCCGAGCGGCCAGGGTCTCGCCCGGCAGATATTCCATCGCCAAAAAACGGACGCCGCCGCTCATCCCGGCGGCGAAAATCGTGGCGATATTGGGATGCGACAATCGCGCCGCAAGCTCAGCCTCACGCAGAAAACGCGCCACGAAGTTCGCATCGCCCGAGAGCTTTTCGTTGAGAAGTTTGAGCGCCACCACCCGGTTCAGCTTCAACTCCAGCGCCTTGTACACCTCGCCCATGCCGCCGGCCCCGAGCCGATCCTGAATCAAATAGTCGCCAATTTGTCTGCCGATCATCAGGGGAATTATGAGTGACGCGGCTGACAGGTCCGCCGCAGCTCCGGCTCTCCCGCTTTCGCGGTCGTTTACGGCGCGTTTTTTTTCATACCCTGATTTTTCATCTCCTGCATTTTCAAATCATGCATCCGGCGGCAGGTGAGCTTTAACCGTCATCACCCCGCAAGGCGCTTTGCGCACAACCTTCTCGGCGGTCGAGCCCATCAGCATATGGGAAAGTCCGGAAAGCCCATGTGTGCCGAGCACGATCAGGTCGGGTTTCAGCGCATTTGCCGCCGCGATGATTTCAAGATAAGGTTTTCCGCGCCGGGTTTCCGTGGCGACCGGCGCACCCAGAGCCTCCGCAGCCGTGGCGCTGAGCGCCAGGAGTTTCGCCTCCGACTGGCGCGCGAACTGGTCTTCGAGTTCCATCGGCGTGATCGGGCCGAAGGCGAAATCGGCGGGCACCAGGATCGGCTCGACCACATGCAGAAGATGCAGCCGCGCCCCGCACAATTTCGCAAGCGCCAGCCCCTGGCGGAATGCCGCATCCGAAGGGTCGGAAAAATCCACCGGGCATAAAATAGTTTTGAAGATCGTCATGGCGGACTCCTTTGCGAATGGGTGTTCTCAAAGGTAAATATAGGCGGGGCGGGGGTTCGATGCCATGACGGGGATCAAGAAAGGGCGCAAGAAACGGGGTTGACGCCCTCCTGCCGACCCGTTGGAACCCGTGATTGGGGTGGTTGGGGGAGATTGGCGTGTGGTCTGAGGAGAGCCGCGCCGCGCCGACCTTCGCCTTCGACAACCTCTAAAATAACTGGCAATGGCCGCCCCGAAGGAAGTTCTTGGCCTCGTCGAGAAATTCGCAATCAATGCGGAAGAGTACAAAGCGTCTTCCTTCAATGAAACCCAGCTCCGCATCGAATTCCTGAATCCCTTCTTCACCGCGCTGGGGTGGGATGTCATCAATACCAAAGGCTACGCCGAGTCGTACCGTGAGGTGATTCACGAGGACGCCATCAAGGTGGGCGATTCGATGAAGGCGCCGG
>JAYVQF010000110.1:0-8868 GCA_043777195.1 Thermoanaerobaculia bacterium | reverse complement strand
GACGGTGGTGATCCGGCTGCGCCGGATGATTTCGTTAATCGGGCACGGCATGCCGTGCCCCTACCGGGAAACGCGGCGCCCGCGAAACAAATGACTCCCAAGGAAGCGGCGAAGCTGACCATCCTCGACCCCGCCTGCGGCTCCGGCTCTTTCCTATTGGGCGCCTATCAATACCTGCTCGACTGGCATTTGAAATGGTATTCCGATAACGACCCGAAGAAATGGTCCGCCGGAAAAAACCCGCCGATCTACATCGGCCCCGGCGGCGACTGGCGACTCACTGCCGCCAAGAAGAAGGAAATCCTCCTGAACAATATCCACGGCGTGGACATCGATGCCCAGGCCGTCGAGGTCACCAAGCTCTCGCTCCTGCTGCAAGTCCTCGAAGGCGAATCGGCCGAGACCATCAACGCCCAGCGCCGGCTCTTCCACGACCGCGCCCTGCCCGACCTCAGCCGGAATATCAAGTGCGGGAATTCGCTCATCGGGTGGGATTTCTTTTCTGGGCAGCTCTCCCCCGATCCCGAGCTGGTCAGGCAGATCAATCCGTTCGATTGGGACAAGGAGTTTCCGGAGATTTTCAAGAAGAATGGCGGGTTTGATGCGGTGATTGGGAATCCGCCGTATATCCCGATTGAATTACTGACAGCAGAAGAAACCACTTACTTTACCAAACGGTTTGATCAGCTTGAGAGAAAATATGACTCTTCGATCCTGTTTATTCTCATCGGTATTGGCAAATTAAACCCATCGGGGTTGCTTGGATACATTTCGTCTGTCACATGGCAAACCGGAGAGAACTACTCTAAGTTACGTTCATTTATTCTTGAAACAGCTGGCATCCGAGCTGTAGTTAATCTTCCATTTGATGTATTCAAGGATGCCTATGTAGATACAGGCGTGTACATTCTCTCAAAGGCTGCTTCTAAAAGTTACAAGATATTTCAATTCGATAAAAAATCTAAGATTTCAAATCTTGATGACCTTGCCTATAAATTAGTACCGGTGAGCCTGATTTCAGAACCCGAAAATAAACTCGTATTGAACCCAAGCGCACAATTGCTTCTAAAACGAATTACTTCTACTCGCGCCATTGCCAATTTCGGCGAAATAACATCTTCTACGCAAGGGTTAGCTGGGAATCGCTTCAAACTTAAACCCACTAAGCAAAGCAATTCTTGGTACAAATTCTTGAGCAAGGGGCAAGCTCATCGTTTCATTTTGAAGGTAGATGAATCGGTTTATGCTGACATGGACGAGCATCCCAGCTTGAAGCGATTTTATGAAGCCAATCCGAAGTTATTGATTCGTCGTGTAATCAGCCGTGACGACCGAATTCTGGCAGCTTATTGTAATGAGCAGATGGTTTTCAAGAAAGACATTAATCCATTCATCGTGACAGCGCAAGAATTCAACCCATTATATTTACTTGGAATCATTAACAGCAAATTGATTTCGTATTTATATATCAACACCTCTTCCATTGCGCTGAAAGATGACTTCAGGCAAACCACCCTTGCCGAGTTGAGGCGACTGCCTATCCCCAAGGTTGAGAGTAAGAAGCAGCAAATTATTGCCGACCCGGTTTCTCATCTTATCAGTCTGAGATCAAAGATTGAAGCAACTTCCCAAACTGGAATGCAAATTGCCCAGCGCCAAATCGAAGCCGCCGACCGCCAGATTGATGCGCTGGTGTACGAACTCTATGGATTGACGAAAGAAGAAATCAAGATTGTGGAAAATTAAAAAATGAAATCTCGACCGATGCTTACTATAATTGCAATGCCACAGAACGGAGAATGAAACTAAAATAAATAGTTTCTAAATCGATTTCCCGAGTAGAGCAATCGAAAGCGCGTTTAAGTCCCTAGGGCTGTCAACTATTACTTTCATTCGTTGACTAAATACAAGGTTCTTCATATTGTTAGAAAATAGATCAGGATGGTTTATGATTAGTCGCTTTAATTCCAATAAAATTAATTTCAAATGCAATATCTTTAATGCTCTTGAAGATGTCGAAAATATTTCAAAGATAGTACATAGCTTGTGTAAGTCATGTTCTAATTGCAAGACCGCAAATTCAAAATAGTTTCCAAGATAAGGAGGAAGTCCGATCTTTCTATGTCGCCCACTTAGCGGCGACAAATGTACGTCCTGACTGTGCCAATCATAAGTCCCAGCCAGATAAGAATCACGCTGTCCAGAAGCATCGAATATTTTCTTTAAGGATCTTGGGTATAGCCAATGAACATACGACTCCCATATCTTTCGGTCTTTGACTATGTCATTTGAAAATTTAGAATCGACAGAGCGTAATTGATTTATATTATCGCTGACCCATTTTGTCATTGATGGATGGAGAGGTTGTTTTAGGTTAAACAATCTGTTTCTAATCCCAGTGACTGTAAGAAAGGAATTCCACCTCCATTCATACTCTGAGTATAGCTGTGGATCAGCAACTAGATATTCAAGCGTGGTTGTAACTTCTTCGACATGTCTGACATGCACCAAAGATGCATTCGAATTCCCTAGTCGATCAATGGCAACAATATGTGTAATCAGTGACTTGAGTGCTCCAACGGCAATTTTCTTCAACGGATGATTAGCCGGAATTGCCCTTCGCAAAGCAAGCATGATTTCACAGCTAGTCTCAGAAAGATTACGCGAAAGTAACACCTGAACATCTTCAGCACTTAAATAAAAATGATGGTCTAAGGCAGCGTCTATTCCATCGATAATACTTTTGCAAGAGGGTTCTGTGTTTGCCATGACTTGTAAAGTTTAGTCTCTATCATGGGCTCAAGCTCAAGTCTAATCCGGCATCTGACTGCCCTTTGAGGCGTAGAGCTCCTGTTTCGCACCCCGCCGCCATGGTTTTCGGCGAAATCATTGGTGCCAGGCATGGAAAACGGTGGTTTATGTCGGCCTGCAATGAACCGTCACCTCTTGCGCGAAGCTGCGCGAGCATTTGGGGTCAGGTTTAAGGAATTGGCGAGCAAATTCCCCGCATCCTATGTCAGGCTGCTGTCAACGGCTGCCGCCATTTATCGCCCCCGGTTTTCCGGACAAGGGGTGTGATTATGCTGCGGGGTTGAGTTGATAAGCAGGCATGATCCGTCGGGGATAAAATCGCGCGCATGACCACCGACCTCAATCCGCAGGGCACGCAGATGGCTGACGAATCGATGGTGCGGAATCTGGCCGCGCAAATTGATTGCATCTGGCCGCAGGAACTTCCGCTCTATGCACGCTACAACCTGCCGTCCGATATCCGCATCCTCGACGCAGGGTGCGGCACGGGCGAGGCCACCGGCCTGTTGGCGGAGGTTTATCCGCAGGCGACCCTGCTCGGGGTGGACATTATTGACGCGCATCTCGACCTCGCGCGTACGCGCCATGCCCGCTTTGGGGCGCGGATGCGCTATGAAAATCGCAGCATCTTTGAGCTGGGTCTGCCGGAAAAAAGTTTCGATCTCACCGTCTGCCGCCATGTCCTCCAGGCGATTCCTCATGCCGATCGCGCCATCGCGGAGCTCGTGCGAGTGACGCGGCCGGGTGGGCGGTTGCATCTCATCGCCGAGGATTACGGCATGATCCGCTTCCCGAAGCGCGTACTCGACCCCGACGAATTCTGGAACAGCGTGCCACCGCAATTCGGCCGCGCGCTGGGCACCGATATGTTCATCGGCCGCAACTCCGCTCCAATCCTGCACCGACTTGGGCTGCGCGAGGTGACGGTGGATTATGTCGTGGTGGATACGATCCGCGCCCCCCGTGAATCATTCGCACAAATCTGGACCGCTTGGCGGGACGGCTATGTCGAGGGGATCGGCGAGCACACTTCCGTTACCGCCGCCGAAGCTCGTGCCCACTTTGACGATCAGATCGCCACCCTCCGCGATCCCGCCGCCTACGCCGTCTGGTTCGTTCCCGTGGTTTCCGGCATCGTGCCGGGCTGATCCCCCTGAACGGATTGGTCCGCGCGCAGCCGCCCCGGCGGCGGAATGAATAGGGCGGCGCCACGCCCGTTAAAATATCTCTCCATAGATAAAACCCGCGCGGCGGAAATCACCCGCGCATTCCCGGAATCCCCCATGCCCACCATCACCGAACAAGACATTCTCAACGCGCTGAAAGTCGTGCAGGATCCCGACCTGCACAAAGACATCGTCGCGCTCGGCTTCGTCAAGAACATCAAGTATTGCGACGGCAATGTCAAGTTCGACATCGAATTGACGACCCCCGCGTGTCCGGTCAAAGACCGGCTCAAGGCGGAGGCCGAAGCCGCGGTCAAGGCGATTCCGGGCATGAAGGAAGTCAATATCACGATGACCTCAACCATGCGCTCGGCGCCCGCGCTGGCGCAGTCGCTCTTGAAAAATGTCGGCGCGATCATCGCCATCGCCTCAGGCAAAGGCGGCGTGGGGAAATCCACCGTGGTTTCCAATCTCGCGGTGGCGCTGGCGAAGACCGGCGCGCGGGTGGGGCTGATGGACGCGGATGTGTATGGGCCTTCCATGCCCACCATGTTCGGCATCACCCGCATGCCCGACTCAACCCAAGACGGACAGCTCATTCCCCTTGAAGCGCACGGCGTCAAGTTGATGTCCATGGGGTTTCTCGCGACCAAGGACACCCCGGTGGTCTGGCGCGGGCCGATGGCGACGAAACTGGTGCAGCAATTCCTGGGCTCGGTTGCCTGGGGCGCGCTGGATTATCTGCTCATTGATTTGCCGCCCGGCACTGGCGATATTCAATTGACCCTCACGCAGTCGGTGCCGCTCACCGGCGCGGTGATTGTCACCACGCCGCAGGATGTCGCGCGCACCGTCGCCCAGCGCGGCCTGCGCATGTTCCAGCAGGTGCAGGTGCCGATCCTCGGCATCGTGGAGAACATGAGTTATTTCGACTGCGGCCATTGCAACGAAAAGACCTACATCTTCTCGCAGGGCGGCGGCCGCAAGATCTCCGACGAACTCGGCCTGCCCTTCCTGGGCGAGGTGCCTCTTGATCCCCGCGTGGTCGCGGGCGGCGACGCCGGAATTCCGGTGGTCGCGGCGGACGAGAATTCCACGATCGCCAAAGCCTTCACCGAAATCACCGGCCGGCTGGCGCAACAGGTTTCCATCGCCCAGCACGGCCTCTTGAGCGAATTCAAGCCCGTCTCCATCGAGAACGACGACGCGACCTATACACTGAAAATTGTATGGAACGACGGCACCACCACGCAGAACCGTTACGCCGAGGTGCGCAACGCCTGTCCCTGCGCCATGTGCGTGGACGAATGGACGGGAAAGCGCCGCGCCCTGCCCATCGCCCCGAGCGCCGACCTCAAACCCCTCGCCATCAATCCCGTCGGCCGCTACGCCATCCAGATCAACTGGTCCGACGGCCACAACACCGGCCTCTATACCCACGAACGCCTGCACGAACTCGGCACCCCCAAAGCGGCGTAATACTCTTGAATGTCGGGCATTGATAGTGCTGCGAAAATCAAAATTCATCAACGAGCCCTCCATGCTTTTCGGTGATTACGGTGCTATTCGAGCCGCGCTGGGCCGAGGTCTTTCGTCACCCCGTCAAAGCCGGCGTGATAGAGATGACCCGACGCGATGTAGTTAAAGCCTATCTCACTGATCGGACCGACCGTGCTGCTGTTAATTTCATCATTTTCTTTTCGGGTCGATGCATTCGATGCATTGAAATTCGGCAACGGCCGCTGTTTCACAAGTTTTCCGGTTTCGCAGTCCACTTCCAGGAGATTGGCGCCGTCCAGTAGCCAGACATGGGAGTTTTTCATTCGCAGGGGAGTGATGCTGAAATCCTGTTTCCCGGATGCGGTGTTGTGGCCGGGCAGCGCCGAAATCCAGGGGTCATTCAATTCGAGCGGTGGCAGAAAGCGGCCATCCGGGCTGACCATGAAAAGTATGATTGCGGTTTTAGTGGAATGTTTGCTGACAAAGAGCCGGCCGAATTCATTGTTCTGGATTTCATGGAGCGGCGCGAGTTTTCCCCGCCATTCGAGTCGCGCCGAGCCGTCAAGACGAAGGATGGCAGCCGCTTCGCCGTATCGGGCAGATTGCGTGCCGCCACCGGAAAATGTCAAGCAGACCGGAAAATTATTTCCGGAGGCGCCGTAATATGACGCGCGAGATGACGAAAATTTTGGACACGAAAATCATGGATGTAGCGGTGGTCGGCGCCGGGCTAGCGGGTTTGCAGTGCGCTCGGCGGCTGGCGGAGGCGGGGTTCAGTGTGGTGCTGCTGGATCGCAAGGTTCGCCTGACCGAAGGGATTCACACCACCGGTATTTTTGTGCGACGAACCTTCGAGGATTTCGAATTCCCGGCCGGAACGCTGGGGCCGCGCGTGCGGCGCATCGCCCTCTATTCTCCCGGCCGGCGCCGGCTCGATCTGGAAAGTCCGCGCGATGAATTCCGCGTCGGGAAGATGGGGCCGCTGTATGAGCAATCGCTGGCGATGGCGGTTGCCGCGGGGGTGAGCTGGCGGCCGGAGACAATCGTCTTGAAGCTCAGTGGCGGCCCCGGCGATATGCGGGTGAAGTTCAGTTCGCCGGCAGGCGAGGGGGAGCTGATCTGCCGCTTCGTGATCGGCGCGGATGGCGCGAATTCGCGGGTGGCGCGCGAACTCGGTCTGGAGGAAAACCGCCGCTTCATCGTGGGAGTCGAGGAGGTCTTTCCCTCCGCGAATCCCGGCAGCGTGCCGGTCTTTCATTGCTACCTCGATCCAAAACTCGCGCCCGGTTATCTCGCCTGGGTGGTGGACGACGGCGAAGAGGTGCATGTCGGCACCGGGGGCGAAGCGTCACGGTTTGAGCCGCATGGCGCGCTGGCGGAATTCAAGAATTCCGTGGTCTCGCAATTCTCTTTTCCGCCCGGCCAAATGATTGAAAAGCGGGGCGGACGGATTCCCGTGGGCGGGGTGCTCACGCGCATTGCGAACGAACGCGGGCTGCTGGTCGGCGATGCGGCGGGCGCGGTCTCGCCGCTCACTGCCGGCGGCCTCGACCCCTGCCTGCGCATGGCGAAACTGGCTGCGCGCGTCACCACGGAATTCCTGCGCAGCGGCAATTCCGCCCACCTTCGTTCCTATGACGGCCGCCGCTTTCGCACCCGGTTCATCTCGCGGCTGTGGATGCGGCGGATGATTGACGCGATTCATTCCCCTGCGGTGCTGGAGCTGATTTGCGCAATGCTGCGCACGCCGCCCGGACTGACTCTCGCCTCCCATGTTTTTTTTGGCAGAGGGTCTTTTCCGGATCTGGAATTGCTTGAAGTTTAAGGGCGCACGATCCGAAGTGGATGCGAAAATCTCCGCATGGAATCACTCCCTGAACTTCTGTCTGCCCGCTTCGGTGCGGATGCGCCTGCACTGCCCGCTTCTGTGGATTCATTGTTGAATGAAACCCTGCGCGTGCAATTACGCCATCGATCCATTCGCAAATTCAAGCCGGATCCGTTGACTTCCGGCCTGCTCGAAATCATTCTTGCGGCGGCGCAGTCGGCGCCCACCTCTTCGAATTTGAACGCTTACACCATTCTGGTGATTGCATCGAACGAGACGAAAATTGAACTGGCGCAGTTGACGGGTGGACAGGCGCATGTCGCAGAATGCCCTGTCTTTCTGCTCTTCTGCCCGGACATTCACCGGTTGAGCCGATTATGTGAAATGGCAGGGTCGCCACCGCCTGAAAACAATGTCGAACTCCTGCTGCTCACCGCGGTGGATGCGGCGCTGGCGGGGATGAACGCCATGACGGCGGCAGAATCCGCGGGGCTGGGGGCAGTGATGATCGGCGGGGTGCGCGACGCCCTCGATGAAATTTCCCGCCTGCTGCGTTTGCCGGCGGGAGTCTTCCCGCTCTTCGGGCTTTGTCTGGGCTGGCCCGCCGAGGAAGGACGGATGCGGCTGAGACCCGCGCCGGCGGCAATGGTCCACCAGGAACACTACCAACCGGAAGTCATCGAGGCAGGGCTGCGGAATTACCGCGAACTGATGCAACCGCAATTCGCCGCACGCGGCCTGATGCAGAAGGACGGAACCGCCGCAGATTATCTTTCCCACACCGCCGCGCGGTTGCAGGCGCCCGCGATGCGCGGTCATATTCGGAAATTTCTGACCGCTTGCGGCTTTGCGCTGGGTTGATTTGTCTTTATAATTGCCGTATGCCTTTTTGCCCGCAATGTCTCAGCGAATATCGCAGCGGCTTCGACCGCTGCAATGATTGTGAAGTGGGTCTGGTGGCCGAAAAGCCCGCCGCGCCCGCGCGCGTGGCAGCGCATGATCATCACGAAGATGCGGTCGCCCCTGCGCCCACGGGCATGCTTTTTCCCGCGAGCCCGCTGCCGGCCGGCATCGCCGACACTGCGGACGACGAGGAGAATCCGCAGGGATTTCTCGTGGAGGGCGATCGGGCCTGGATCTACAGTGCGCGCACCGGCGCCGAAGCGTGGTTTCTCAGTCGGCTGCTGGAGCAGCGCGGCATTGAAAGCGACCTCGAATATCTCGGCCCCGACCATCCCTCGCCGTTCCGCCTGATGGTCGCGCGCGATCGCGGTTCCTCGGCGATGGCGGCGCTGGATGCCGTGCTGGGAATCCATCCCTGCGCCCGTTGCGGCGAACCCGGGCCGGAGGTGGGGCGGGCCGTGGCGTTTTGTCTGGCTTGCGGGAACAAGGCCTGAGGCATCACCGCTTGCGGTTGAAATGAAATTTAAGCGACTGCAGTCGCGACTTCGCGCCTAGCCCGCGGGATCAGCCTTCCACGGCCAGCGCGACTTCCTTGCCCCGGGTGATCTGCATGGCGCTTTCCGCGCTCTGGCGGACGCAGGCAATCTCGAGATAGCCGCC
>JAYVQF010000109.1:0-8884 GCA_043777195.1 Thermoanaerobaculia bacterium | reverse complement strand
CACGGGCATCGAGAACTTTCGCGGTTTTTCCGGTGGTTCGCCGTTTGAGATGCCATTCGCCGCCGCGCTGCGCCGCCGCCATGAATTCGTTGCTGACGCGCACGGAGTTGTTGGCGTTCTGGCCGGAAACCGTGTGATAGGCCTCGCTGTCCCAGTCGTTGTCGAATTCGTTGAGGTTCCATTCGTAAATGCCCTGCCTCGCGAGTTGCAAGGCGCGCATCAGAAACTGGCCGGGGACGAGATCGGCCTTGGCGGCTTTAAGGGCAGCCTTCAGATTGGCATTCTTTTCCGGGTCGGCGGCATCCGCGGCGGAACCGCCATCGAGAGGATTTGCTGCTTCCAGGACGGTGTTGAGGTGGCGCTTCAAATGCTTGGAGCCGGTGATGAGAGCGGCGACTTTCTGTTCTTCCTGGGTTTTCCAATGCACAAAAGTCTGGATGTCGGGATGATCTACATCGAGGCAGACCATCTTGGCCGCGCGACGAGTCGTGCCGCCCGACTTGATGGCGCCGGCGGCGCGATCGCCGATTTTCAGGAAGCTCATCAGGCCGGAGGATTTGCCGCCGCCGGAGAGGGATTCCCCCTCGCCGCGCAGGTTGGAAAAGTTGGAGCCGGTGCCGGAACCATATTTGAAAAGCCGGGCCTCGCGCACCCACAGATCCATGATGCCGCCCTCACCAACGAGGTCGTCTTTGATGGATTGAATGAAGCAGGCGTGGGGTTGCGGGTTGGAATAGGCGTCATCAGCCAGTTTCAGCTCGCCGGTTTTCGGCTCGACGATCCAGTGCCCCTGTGGCGGGCCGGAAATGCCGTAGGCGTAATTGAGACCGGTGTTGAACCACTGCGGCGAGTTGGGGGCGCACATCTGGTTGGCCAGCATGTGGCACATCTCGTCGTAAAAGGCGGTGGAGTCTTCCTTGGAATCGAAATAGCCGTGCTTGAAGCCCCAGTCGGTCCAGCAGCCAGCGAGGCGGTGGAAGACTTGGCGGGCGTCATGCTCGCCGCCCAGCACCGGCTTGCCGGTTTCGTCGTTGACCGGCTGGGCGTTCTCGTCGAGCAGGGGCACGCCGGCGCGGCGGAAATATTTCTGCGCCAGGATGTCGGTGGCGACCTGCGACCAAAAATCGGGGACGAAAACATGGTCATTCAAAAAAACGGTCGAGCCGTCGGGATTCTTGATCTGGGAAGTGCGGCGTTCAAAGTTGAGGCCGGCGTAGGGGCCCTGGCCGGCGGTCGTGAATAGACGGCGAATCTGCATGGGGAATTTCTCCTCTCAAAACGGCTGAAAGTGGGGTGTGTAAATCGCTCAAAACCGACCAGGCATCACCGGAGGCCGCTGAAGAGGCCGCAGAAAAAACCGGGGAAACAAAAACCGCAGTCAGGAAGCCGCAGAAATAAAGCTGCGGGAACCAGAATCTCAGAAAGGGCGGGCAGCGGGTCTTGAAGCAGGACGAGGGCTGCAGGCTATTTCTGAGTGGGGCTGAGGACGGGGGACAGGCTAAAAACGGGGAATATGCGGCGGACCGGTGAGGGCCGACGCATACTATAGGTAGTATGGCCAAAAGAAGCAAGCCCTACAGGTAGCGGAAATATCAGGTAAACACCTGATTTTTGCAACCCGCCGATGCGCCGGGTTTTAGACTGAAAAGTGCAACGGAAATTCAGGTGAAGTAGTGCTTTATGGGCAGGGAATGGGGACGGGGAGCCCCTACTCCACCGTCACCGCGCCACTGGGACACACTTCCACGCAGAGCCAGCAATAGGTGCAAGCTTCCTGATTGTTCACCATGACATGATCCCCGCTACGGGTGAAAACATCGTCAGGGCAGACTTCAAAACACATCGCGTTGCCTTCGCAGGTGGAGCGGTCAATGATCACAATAGCCATGGTGCAGTCCCCGTTTTAAAAAAAGACAAATTATGCAAAGCGTGGAATGCCAGTATAGCGCCGCCGCGAACCGGAGTGAGCGGACAAAGTGCCCACCGGGAGGCGCAGCCGCCCGCCGACGGGGCCTCGTCTGCAGCCCGAACGGCGTTGCGCTATGATTCAACCGTGAATGCCCTGCCGATTTTGCAGGACGGCTATGGCCGCCCGATCAATTATTTGCGCCTGTCGGTGACCGACCGCTGCAATTTCAAATGTTTTTATTGCCGGCCGGAACTGGACTACACGCCCTTCGAGCGGCCGGAGATCCTCACCTTTGAGGAGATCGAGCGGCTGACGGGATTGTTTGTCCGCCTCGGGTTGAAAAAACTGCGTTTCACCGGCGGCGAGCCACTGGTCCGTCGCGATCTGTCCAAATTGGCGGCGCGCATCCATGCCGTTCATCCGCAAATCAAACTGTGCCTGACCACCAATGGGGTTTTTCTGCCCGAACATGCGGCGGCCCTGAAGGCGGCCGGCGTCAGCGGTCTCAATGTTTCGATCGACACCCTGCGCGAGGATCGACTGCGATCCATTTCCGGCGCCACCGGGATTGAAAAAATCTTCGCCGGTATCCAGGCGGCAAAAGCCGCCGGTTACCAAAACTTCAAGCTCAATATGGTTCTCATCCGCGGGGTCAACGACGACGAAATCGTGCCGATGGTGGCCTATGCCCAGCGGGAAATGCTGGAACTGCGCTTCATCGAGTTCATGCCGATGGGCGGCATTGACTGGTCCTTCAAACAGGTGGTGAGCGAGGCGGCGATTCTTGCGGCACTGGAAAAAATCGCCCCGGTCACGCCGGCCCACGCCCCGGCCAGCGATCCGGCGCGCCGCTTCACGCTGGCCGGCCATCCCATGCCGGTCGGCATCATCGCCTCGGTGACCGACGCCTTTTGCGATTCCTGCACCCGGGGACGGATCACCTCGACGGGCGCCCTCATGCCGTGCCTGTTTTCCAACCAATCGCGCGACCTGAAAACTCCCATGCGCGCGGGCGCCGGCGACGAGGAGCTGCTGGCGATCATTCGCGATGCCGTGCGGGAAAAGCCCAAAGGCGCCGCCGATCTGCTGGCCGGCCAGCCGCGGCTGAATTTGCCGATGATCCAGATCGGGGGGTGAGGGGGCCCGCGGCGGCACAGATCTGGGGCCTGCACCCGATGATCGGCCACGCCCCATGCCAGTGCGCCATCCGTGTTAAAATCCCGCCCTCATTTCCCCACCGGGCTTGACGCGCGAGCGGCAAGTCGCAACCCACGCTTCTCTTTTTCAGGAGTCCCCCCATCCGCCCTTTCAATACCCGCGACGACCGTCAGCCCAAACTGCGAATCAATGAGCGCATCTTCGCCCGCGAAGTGCGCGTGATCGATCACGATGGCAAGATGCTTGGCGTCATGCCGCCCCGCGCAGCCCTCGAAGTGGCGCGCGCGAAGGGCCTCGATCTCGTCGAAATCTCCCCCAGCGCGATTCCGCCGGTTTGCAAGATTATCGATTACGGCAAGTTCCTCTATGAGGAAAAGAAAAAGGCCAACGAATCGCGCAAGAAGGCCCACCATCAGCTGCTCAAGGAAATGAAACTTCGACCCAAGATTGACGACCATGATTACGAAACCAAACGCGACCATGTCCGCCGTTTCCTCGAAGAAGGGGACAAGGTCAAAGTCACCATCATGTTCCGCGGCCGCGAAATCGTGCACTCCGATCTGGGCCGCGACATTCTCGACAAAATGGCCGAAGAACTTTCCGACATCGCCATCGTGGACAGCGAGCCGTTTACCGAAGGGCGCAACATGTTCATGATCGTCATCCCCCGCCCGGGCGTCCGCAAGGCCGCCCCGCCCCCCGGCCCCGCCGCGGACCCCAAACCTCAAGCCGGCGGCGAACGGGCCCATTAACCACTCACACAAAATTCCTTTTCGTTTTTAAATCAGATTCCCAGAACCGGAGTAATTCCCATGGCAGCCAAAGGTAAAACCACCACCAAAGCCAAGACCCACAAAGGAGCGCGCAAGCGCTTCAAGTTGACCGCCAAGGGCAAGGTCAAGATGCACAAGGCCGGCAAGCGGCACAATCTCTCCTCCAAGAGCCGCAACCGCAAACGCCGCCTCACCAAGCCCACCTTGGTATTCAAGGGGCTGGTGGACGAAATTCGCAAAGCTTTTCCCCACGGGTAAAAAACCCAAAACAACGATCCCCCACCCCCGCCCCGCGCACGGGCTCTCGCCCGCCGATTTAATTGATCGGACGGGCCGCGCGAGAGGCGGTCAACTCAGCGGATTGAAACAGATCCGCCCCCAAGGAGCAGTCCCATGCGCATCAAACGCGGCCCCCGCCGGGCCAGACGACGTAAAGAGATCCTCGAACAGGCCAAAGGCTACTACGGCAAAAAATCAACTTCCCACAAGATGGCGAAGGAAGCGGTCGAGAAGGGGCTCAAGTACGCCTACCGCGACCGCCGCCACAAAAAGCGCGAACTGCGCAACCTGTGGACCCTTCGCATCGGCGCCGCCTCGCGTGCTCTGGGCATGAGCTATTCGAAAATGATGGGCGGCCTCAAACTGGCCGGCGTCCTGCTCGATCGCAAAGCGCTGGCTGACCTCGCGGTCAATGACACGGCGGCGTTCGCGTTGGTCGTGAAATCAGCGGAAGGCGCCCTCGCGAAAGCGTAAGCGAATTTCCCGGTAAAAACTGCGCCCCCTGACCGCAAAGTCGGGGGGCGCTTTTAATTTGCAGCAAACAACTTCTGAATTTAAATCACGCGTACATAATTCTTCCGCTCCAGCTTCCACACCGGGACGCCGCAGTAGCGGACGCCTTCGGGGCAGTAGGGGGTGACGGCGGCGGCTTGGCGGTGCCAGCAGGGAGGTTGGAGGTAGGCGCCGATTCTCGGATTGACGGCGCTGACGGCTTCGGCCTCATCCAGGGACGCCCGCCAGATTTCCTCCTGCGCGTTGTAGCAGAGGCGCATTTTGTGTTTGTGGTGGAGGTTGAGTAGATCGGTGGATTCGGTGAAGCGGACGGTGAGGGCGTTGGGCAGCAGATAGTGCGCGTCAGGTTCGGGGGCGCCGAGCGATTTCATTTTTTTCGCGGCCTCCCAGCTTCTTTCCATGCTCTCGATATACAAAGCCTCGGCCTCCGGCACCTGGCGCACGATCTCCGGCATGATGTAGTCGGGCTCGTCGTCCACATGCGCTGCGAGCAGCCCGCGCGAGGCGGGGGTCATGCGGTGGCGCTGATCCTGCGAGTCAGCGGCGTGCGAGAGCTTTTTGGCGAAGGAATAATGGGGATGCACCAGCGCGCGCGAGAGTTTGGAATGGGTGGTGAGGTTGAGGGCGTCGCCCAGCAGCGGATTTTGCGCCGGGTCGAGCGCCAGCTTGATGGCGGCGCCGTCCTCGAGCTGCGCGCGCGGGACGCCGAGCACTTCGCGCACCGCCTGCGCCAGCACCGCCTCGTTATTATTTCCGTAGTTGACCAGCGCCGCCCATTTGCCGCCCAGCTTCGCATCGAACTCGCGGCGAAACAAGCCGGCCCGTTTCGCTTCCGCGCCATGTACCGCAAGAAAATGAAGATGCTCCGGGGTCTGCTCGATGGGAATCGGCTCGTGCAGCAAAGCGCCGTAGCGCGCGTCCTGCGCGATCACCGCCGCCACCATGGCCGCCACCACCGCGCGGGTTTCTTCGGGCGTGTCGTATTGATTGCACAGCCGGTGATAGCGCAGCAGGGTGAGCGCGGAGATCGAGTGGTAGAGGTAGGCGAAGGTGGCGACCGGCAGGAGGTAGCGCGCGATCTCCTGGGATTTCTTTTGCGCTTCCTTGCCCGACTGCGGCAGATTTTTTCGACCGGGGAAGCGCGAAAGATATTCCGCCTGCGTCACCGGCAGCAGGAGCTCGGTGAGACGCTGATAGTCCTGCAATTGCCGCTGACAGCTCCCGTCATAGATCGGCGCGGTTTCCTGGGTGAGTTCCGGCCGGTAATAAAACTCGCCAGGCTTCACCGTGACATAGCGCTGCGACACCTGCTCGGAGTTGTAAAAGGGATGGGCATGCAGAAACGACCAGAGAAATTGCCGCGAGACTTTGTCGATGATGAAGAGAAAATGGGCGTGCTGGATGGTGGTGTGATGGCCGGCCTCATACAATTCTTCCGCCAGCGCGGCGTTGCCCGGCTTCAAATCCTCGTCGCGGATCGGCCCCTTGCCGGAATAACAAGTGCGGGCGGCGGTGAGAATGGTGGAAAAGGGTTCGCTGAAGGAGCGAACCAGTTCAACCTGCGGCTGCGTGGCGATTCCGGAGTGCGGCACGCGGGAAGTTTAGCCCGAATGATTTAAATAATTACGAATTACAAATTTTGAAATACGAATTACAAACTGGAAAAGTCTGCTCCCCCAACCCCGGCAAAAAAACAAACGACACCCGTTCGCAATTCCTCATTCTTAATTCGTAATTTTCCTTCACATCGCTCGCAGATCGTGATTTAGAAACTCGACAGCAGCACGCGCATTTCGGGGGTGCGCGCGGGGTCATGGCGAATCAGAAAAATCGCCGCGTCATCGGGCAAAATCGGCTTGCGGTCGCGGTAGGGCAGGGTCAGGCTGCGCGGCAGCAATCCCGAACGGACGCGCGCCGCGCCGGAGC
The DNA here is from genome assembly GCA_043777195.1 of Thermoanaerobaculia bacterium. Lineage (GTDB taxonomy): Bacteria > Acidobacteriota > UBA4820 > JAYVQF01 > JAYVQF01 > JAYVQF01. The sequence continues at coordinate 2,326 of JAYVQF010000109.1, read as the reverse complement.
GGTCGGCGGCGGTGCGCATGTTGATGGTGTAATACTCATTGCGCGGCGCGAGAATTTCAAGGCGTGCCATGAAGTCGGCGAGGGCCCCGGGTTCGGTGTCGAGTATCGCCAGCGAGCAGAGAGGCGAGAGCGCGGTCAGGCTGACCAGCCCGTCGCTGCGCAGCAGCCGGCGCAGAAAGGGCCGCAGGCGGTCCCCCAGTTCCAGCGTCGTGTCTTCGCGGCCCGCGCTGATGGTGATCTCTTCCGATCCGCCATCCAAGAGGCGCTCAGGTGCGGGTAAGCCTGCGTCGGCCGCGGCCCCGGCTGCAGCAGCGGGACGGTGACCGGGACGCGGGGGCCGTTCGGTTTTCATGGGACGCCGCCTTCGAGATGGAGAATGTCCGCGGGCGCGCCGGGGGGCGCGGGGAGGCTCAGGGTGTAGCGCGGCGACACGGGATCGTGCGCGTCAAGCGTATATTGAATTTCCGGATCAGTTCCCTCGCGCAAATTCTTGAGCGTGAGGTATCCGCGGTCCCCGACCAGCGAATAGAGGCCGGGGGGAAATTGTTGATTCTGCCGGTAAAAAGCCTGCAACGCCGTTTCCACCCGGCGCAGCCGGGCGCGGTCGCGTTCGACGGTGCGGGCGGGCAGCGACAGGCCGAACGCCCAGCGATTGGCGGGATTGAGCCAGGAGATCGCGGCGCCCAAGGCGAGAAAGCCGAACATGGCGACAGACAGGAGCCGCAACCCGGCGCGCGTGCGGCTTTCGCGGGCCTCTTCATTTTCCGTCGCCAGGCGGGCCGCGTCCGCCAGCGCGACGCTGGACTCCTCGATGAGTCCGCGGTTCCAGATGTCAAAGAGCGCCTTGCTGGCGTCGAATTCGGTGGCGTTTGAGCGGTCGATCAATTCCTGCACGGTGAAGATGCCGTTGACCAGGTCATACATCCGCGCTTCAAGCGGCCCGAGCTGGGCCTTGCCGGCGGCTTTTTCGCCCGCAAGATCGAGGACGCCGGAGCGTTCTCCCTCCATCACATCCACCTGCGCCTCGCCCTGTTTCTGAAAGACCATGTCGAAGGAGGTGATCTTGCGCTCGATCATCGGCCATTCGTCGAGCATGCGCACCCCGTCCATCAGGAGGGAGTCGGTGCCGATGGGAATGAAAAATTCGGCGTCGTAATCAATCTTCTCTTCCGCGGCGAACGAATATTCCCCGTCGCGCCAGCGGAACAGCCGGTAGATGATCTGCGACACCTGCTGGTTGAGCGAGGCCTGCAAATCTTCCTTGGTCATGAAATTTTCACGCACCAGGATATGTCCGAGGCGCTGCAACGACTGCTTCTGCATGTCGAGCGCGCGCGCCAGATCCTCGCGGGTCAGGCGGCCGGTCTTCACCAGCACATGGCCAAGCCGGTCCTCCACCCGCTTGTGCAGCGAATCGGCCGACACGATGTCGCCGTTGAGGAAGGAAATGGTGACGACATCCCGCTCCGACTTCAGCGTCAAGACCCCAGTCTTCTTCTGAATGGAGATCAGTTGAAGAATATCGGGTAGGGAAAAATCCCGGAGTGTGCCTGCAAGAGCCATGGTTGAATTCCTAATCGCGCTTGATCAGCTTCGCGGCGGTGGAGGCGAAGTAGAAGATGAGGTAGGCCGCGAGGAAGAGATGGCCGATCATTTTCGGCGCGAGCGGAAAATCGAGGTAAATGTCGCTCAGGCCGGGGCGCAGCGCCAGCCCGACGATGAGCAGGCTGCCACCCAGCGCCAGCATCAGAAGCGCCATCAGCGCTTGCCCGAGATAGAGATGGCCGAAGCCGGGGAACAGCACCGCAAGCACCGATTTCACGATGCGCCGGTTTTTCTGGTGCTTCTCCACTTCGTAGTTTTTCTCCATGCGCACCTGGGGCGAAACCCCCTCCTGTTTGATGAAGATGGCGACGCAGGCGGCGCAGAAGCTTTCGTATTCCGGCTTGTCTTTGCAGCGGCCGCAGAAAGGATCTCCACATTTCTTGCAGAAGGACGCGCGCGGACCGAACGGCCCTTTGCGCCGCACCACCGCGCCCAAAAGCGCCGCCAGCGCGGTGATGATGACGGCCAGCGAGAATGGATTGTACAGATAGGCCTTGAAATCGAGCGGGCTTTTCGGGGTCGATCCGTCCGGCATGACGGTCCGGCCCAGCGCCTGCGCATAGGTGTAGTCCAGGGACGGAAAGGTTTCCACAGGAATGGGTTTTCCCAGCACCGACTGCGTGCGGATATGATTGGCCAGCGATCCATCCTGAAGGGCGGCGGTGCGATAGGCTTCCGAATCGCCTTTGTTGAGCACCGAGCCGGCGTGCAGAAACAAATT
>JAYVQF010000108.1:0-2311 GCA_043777195.1 Thermoanaerobaculia bacterium | reverse complement strand
AAGATTTAACCGCCTAGGCTCGGCAATACCCGGCACGATTCCCCAAATGCGGGTGATCACCAGACTATGCAAGATCCATCGAGCCAGCAAAATTGCCCTCTTAATTAGATCACCAAGAATCTATATCAAAACAATTCCGACTGCTCTTTGACCCGATCTTCCAGCTTCGCTTTCTTGAAGGTGAGGTCGCCGGACTTGACGGGGTACTCGGGGCGGGCTTTGCCGGACATTAGGTCGGAGATGGTCAGGATTTGGATTTTACGGAAGCGGCCGAAGTGGGGGGAGTCGTAGAAGCCGGCCTTGACGGCTTCGGTTTCCATCGGCTTTGAGGGTTCGGCCAGCGTGACAAAGAGGCCGATCTGCGCCTGGTTGCCGTCCACCGTGGCGATCAAATCCTTGAGCATGGTGAGGCCGACATTTTCGCCGCCCTTCACCGAAACGACGATCTTCTTGGCCATGCCTTTCGCCTCGTCCTGAAAAAAGATCAGCCCGTCAATGCCGCCGTCCGCGCCTTTCTTCTTGCCCTGAAACGGCTGCGCGCCCACCAGTGAACAGGCCCACCATTGGAATTGGTATTTATCCTTCTCCGCGAGCGCACGCGCACCCTCGAAGTCGGTGGGCTTTCCATACACTTCGTATTGAATCCCGGGAAAGGCGTCCTTGAGTCGCTTCTCAATCAGTGTGATGGCGAGATGGGTGATATCAACGCCAATCCATTGCCGATTCAGCTTCTGCGCCGCGTGAACCGCCGTGCCGCAGCCGCAGAAAGGGTCGAGCACGATGTCACCTTCATTCGATGAGGCTTGAATGATTCGTTCGAGGAGAGCTTGGGGTTTTTGTGTGGGATACCCGAGGCGTTCTTGTGCTTGTGAATTGATAGCCGAAATATCGTCCCACATATCGGAAATCGGCGTTCCCTTTTGCTCATCAAGATATCGTTTCAGCGCGGGTTTTTTTCCGTTCGGTGGAATGGCAACTTTCCCCTCTGACACATATTGACCCATCTTTACTTTTGAATAGCGCCAATATCCACTCACTCCCAGTACTTCATAAAACGGGTTCCCTTTTGCCGCGCCACCTGGCCCCGTAAGATTATCCCAACGATAACGGCGCCCATTATCATCAATATTATTGTAATGGCTATTGATGTAAGAATCATCGTGTGAGGACCACAACGGATTCCAATGCATAAGTTCAGGATTCTTTGCGTAAAAGAAAATGATGTCGTGAACTCGGCCATAGTGCTTGCTTCCTTGCTTTGCATCGCTATGGGCGCCAGTCCGCTTCCAGTCAATTTCATTAACGAAACATTCTTTACCAAACACCGCATCCAATACGATTTTCAAGTAATGGCTGGCGGTGGGGTCGCAGTGGAGGTAGAGGCTGCCGGTGGGCTTGAGGACATGGTGCAGGTCGAGCAGGCGGCTGGCCATCATCGTGAGGTAGGCCATCATGTCGTTTTCGCCGAGGAATTTGCGCAGCGCCTGGATCACTTCGGCGACATCAGTGTTGGATTGGGAGAGGATGAGGGAAAATTCCCGCTCTGCCTGTTCGCCCCAATGCCAAGAATCCTCGAAGGCGGTGATCTGCGCCTCGGACTCGTGCCCCTTGGGCGATTTGAAGAGGAGGTTGTAATCCCGCTTGGAGTTGAAGGGCGGGTCGAGGTAGATCAGATCCACCGACTCCTTGTCGATGTACTGCCGGATGATGTCGAGGCAGTCGCCGAAGAACAACTTGTTCATGGCGCAATTTTACGCGGAGTCGCGGACCCCCTCACCCGCGCCGCAGACGGCGCGACCTCTCCCCCAAGCATGGAATGCGTGGGGGAGAGGTAAGAAGGCCGCTCTCACCGGGGCGGCCCGGTGAGGCGGGAAAGCATTTGCACAATGCGGATGATCATCATTCGCCGTTCGATGTAGGCGATTTCACGCAGCGCCCCACGCGCGTGCAGGAGGGCGAGGGCGGCACCGCATTCCATTGCGCTGCCCAGCGCGTAGCTGTAGTGCCGGCGTTTGTCGGCGCGGGCCATTCGACCTGCTCCTTCGGCGATGTTGAGTACGATGCTGTCGCTGGCGCGGAAGAGTTGGTCGCGTTGGGATGAGATATTGCGAACTGTGTCAAGGATTGCCAGGGATTGCCGGAATTCGAGTGCGACGCGGTATACATCGAGGCGTTCGCAAGGAAGGAACGGTTCTGGGTTGAAGGTTTCGGGGTTGGGCTGGCGGGTTTGAGACATGGTGAATTTCCTTTGGAGGAGGTGAAATATTTGGCCCCTCACAAGGAGGGGGCCAAATATTTCAGCTCCGTAAAA
>JAYVQF010000107.1:0-2317 GCA_043777195.1 Thermoanaerobaculia bacterium | reverse complement strand
AATAGAATAAGAAAAAAACAGTGGCTGAACCCAATATCCATGCGCATTCCCAAACTCACGAGTCTGCATGTCTTGGCTGGAATCATCGGGCTCCTGGCATTACTGTTTTATGGGCCGACGCATTGGTGGTTCCAAATAGATTGTGTGGCCCAAATTAACGGCACGCCCAGCCGGCAAGTCCATGTCTATCGATCACTGCTCCGACATTTTCTGGTCATTGGACATAAGCCCAATCACACGCCGGACCTTCCGATAATCATTTCTCCGTATTCTGAGAAGGTAAGAATATTTCCTGAATATAGCTGTTCGGGTGCCGACAATATGAATCCTGCGCTTGACGGATCAGTTTTATTTTGCTCATCTACATTTGTAAACTCGATTGACATGACCGCAGGCGGCATTGAGGTAGCTCCGCGATTGATTAAAACCGCAAAGTTTTTCGAATTTACTGATTTTGAAAACAATCGAATCCGTGTCGAACCGAAATAAATAATTCAACCGCCTCAACTCTTCGGCAAGTGGAAGTTCCCCGCCCGCAGCGCGCGCCTTCACGCCCTGCGCTCCGGCAGATCACGGCGGCGGTCTGTAAAATCTGCGGCGTGGATGAGGGATTGCTTCTCCGCCAGAATCGCAGCGATGCCCGCCTCGCGATTGCAGCAGTGGGCCGCAGCTTTCATTACTCACAGCGCGAGGTCGGCGAAGTGCTGGGGATCGGCCGGGCGGGGTTTTCAATGATGGAACGCGCGGCGAAAGCCCGAGGCGAATCCGACCGGAAATTTCAAACATTTCTCGGTCGATGCATGAAGGATCTGGCGTGTATGCTGAAAATGTTTAAATTTGTCGACACCTGAGACCGTTTTCCAGATCTGACCTCATGGAAACCCAGCTCGAACCCAACTCGTCTTCATCCGGGTTATTAGGAAATAGTTGCATGTGGCGACCCCAGTGAAGCCGGATCGCCACAACCCCCATGCTCATAACCCCGCCAGGCGGAGTGCGATTGACGCACTTCGTCAATTCTTCACCCTTTTTTCTTGTTGCAGCAGACACGGTTTCGCATTCAAGTTCATAAAGGGATCATGACCCTCCCGGAGGGCTTTTTCATGGATGATTAATTGCGTCTTGAATGCTTGCTTCAGCCACTCGGACGCGCCTTTTTCCAGAAGGCGTTTTTCTTCATCACCCTTTAGACCCAATTTGAACAACATGTCCAAAGCAAGATCACCAGGACTAGCTGAATGAGTCATCTCAATCAGGATATTGAACAGCCCGTCGCGATCATTTTCCCGAAAGGCCTTTACGGCGACCAGCGTATAGTAGATGTAAGAAGAAAAATAATTATCTTCGTGGCGGTTCATCAATGGGAAGAGGTTCGTCATAATCCAGGCAACCGCCGGGTCATAAGACTTATCCCACAGGGGTGCATTGGAGAAAAAGCCGTTATATAACATCGTCGAGTAGGTTTGCCGATCCCTTCGCTGCCCGGTTCGCGCGAGGTGCTGCAAAGCAGCTTTGTTTACTTCCAGACAGTTGACCATCCCGGGGTCGTATAGCAGCATCCCAAGGCAGACCGCGGCCTTCTCATTCTCGGTATGCGGGTACTGGAGGAATTCATCATAAAGGTCGTTGAGACGACATGAATTTTGATCAGTCTGAATGCGCCGGATTGCTCCACCCAACAAAGGTCCATAAAGTGCCCACCATGAATAATCATTTCGGCAATCCAAGGAAGATTCATTGCCGGGGCAATGCGGACTTCGTGCCACGGCCAACCGAAGACACAAAGCGCTGTCGGGGCTGAACCAGGGGCGATTTGTCAATGGCGGGGTATAGGTATTGTCACCGGTCGTCCCGACATAATACGCCGTTTTCATGTACTTGGCTTGCATCTCCGCTGTAATCGCAGGCGCGATGAAATTATGAAGGTAGCCGATGTCCGCAGCGTCGATTTTTTCCTTAGCGCACCTGGGGTCGAGCGGTGGCAGAACGGTTTTAAGCCCGGCCCTGGCACAGCCGATTCCCAGCAAAAATAGAATGCCAATTAAGCAGCGCATCATGGCACCACTCCTTTGTCCGGAAGAATTAAATTCGTGCCAATATTGTTGGTGACATTCGTCAAGTCATCGTCTTTGTTTGTCGGTCCGGGGCCGCCCACCAAAAGCTGCCCATTGGTCAACTGATCAACCGGGCACATCAAGTGATTGGGGGTCAGGCAGATTTTTTGGGGAGTTCCATCATCCGCTTTATGGGAGCGATCATTTCCCACGATGATGTAGCCTGCCGTATTCAAGGTTGCATCATCAAGCGCTTTCAGAAT
>JAYVQF010000106.1:0-9002 GCA_043777195.1 Thermoanaerobaculia bacterium | reverse complement strand
TTCCCGGCGGGGCGTATTGGTGAGGGCGAGGCAGGCGTCCGCATGACTGTGATCCACGCAGGCATGCGGCACGAAGCCGTGCAGCAGGGTTTCAATGGAGGGGCGGGGGGCATTCGGTTCGACGAAACAGCGGCTGATGAAATCCACCATCGCGGCATCATCCATCTCCGCGCGCTCCCGCAGCGGTTCCAGAAGATCCAGGTAGAGCCCCGAAAAATTCTTCGCGGTGACCGCCTTCAGGTCGGCCCCTGAACCCTTGATGCGCAGCACCGTCCGTTCGCGCCCCCACGGATCGGTCTCGGTCATCTTGCTGGAAGTGTTGCCGCCGCCCCACAGCACCAGATTTTCTTCCTGGCCGATCAGCCGGGAACGGCGCACCAGCCGCTCGAGAGGCGAGAGCCCCGTGAATTCAGCCGGGACAAAACGATTCTGCATCGGGAAAGTTTACGGGCGACAGCACACGCCAGCCGGCAAAAAAAAGCGGCCCGGAAAATTCTCCGGGCCGTTGTTAGGGGCCGCAACGAAATAACAGTAGCAGTCTGCCCGCCGATTCATCCCGACTGGCTTCGTTGCTCGTCTCTTACATGCCTTCGGGCATGCGCGCTCCTCGCGCCTCGCCATTCGGGCGACTCGGCAGTCATCTTTGCTACTGTTATTTCGTTGCGGCCCCTAAGGCTGAATAAAAATTACGAATTAGGAATTACGAATTACGAATGGTTGCCGGTGAATCTTCTCTCTGGATCACCGGTAAAATATCTCCGTCATGACCGTGCGGATGTGGCGGAATGGCAGACGCGCTGGACTTAGGATCCAGTGGGGAAACTCATGCGGGTTCAAGTCCCGCCATCCGCACCAGTGCTGTATTTAGGGTTGGAGTTTTTCCTGCAACCGGCGCAACCCCAGTTCGATTTTCGGATCTTCGATTTCGCCGCGGCGGCACATGGCCAGGATTTCATCGGCGGGGCGCCATTCGGGGGGCGGAGCGGCCGCTTCGTTGACGCTGCCGTCTCCCGGCGGGGGTTGAATTTTTTCCGGATTGATTTCCGCGGCGAATAAATAAATCCGTTCGGAAGATTGGCCGTGCGATGGCAGGATGGAACCCAAATAATCACATTGCGAGGGCGCGACCTTGCAGCCCGCCTCTTCCCATGCCTCCGCGCAGGCGCGTGCGATCAGGCCGTCCATGCCGTGATCCTCTTTCTCGACGGAACCCGCAATCGCCTCATAGGGCAGATCGTAAGGAATTTCATCCGGCAATGGACGCCCCTGCGTGCGGCGAAACCAGACCGCAGCGCGAATGCCGCGGCGGATGCAGACGAACAATTTCCCCTCCACGCGATACCACAACGAGATCGCCACCGAATCCATCCCGCGCCGGTCAATAAAATCAATCGGGTAAGGGGGCGACACCGAGCCGTCGCCATAATGATTGCGCACCACATAGCGGCGCAGCGCCAGAAAGCGATCGCCCCCCGGCGAACGGTCTTCAATGATTTCAATGGCGGCGATCACGAATTGATTCCGCGGCTACTCATCCGAAAAATAGTCGGAATCTATGCGCTCGACGGTGTAGGTGCTGACGGTGGTGACCCCGAGATTGAACTCGATCATCAACTCGGCCAACTGTCCTCCGTCAATCAGGATGATCTTCTGATCCAGGCCCTCCGCATATTTCCGCGCCTCATCGCTGAATGAGGAAGTGGTGATGAAAACGCCTTTCTTTGCGCGCTGGCCCGCGAGGGCGCCGATGAATTTCTGAATTTCCGGCCGGCCGACGCCGCCCTGCCAGCGCTTGGCCTGGAGGTAAATCTGATCCAGCCCCAGCCGGTCTTCCTTGATGATGCCGTCTATGCCCTCGTCGCCGCTGCGGCCCACCGCGCTGCCGGCGTCCTCGCGCGAGCCGCCGTAGCCCATCTTCACCAGCAGATCCACCACGAGCTGTTCGAAGAATTGCGGCGGACAGGAAAGAATTTTGCTGAGAATCTCGCTGGCGAGCGATTTGCGGATTTCCTGATGGGCGAGGGCGAGCGTTTCTTCAGGCGTGGCGCTGGCGATGATTTCCGCCGGCAACGCTTGCGTGCTGACATTCTTTTTATCTTGAAATTCTGTGAAGGCGGGATATTGTTTGAGAAATTTGATATCAATGCGTTGCGGGTTCATCTGCAATGCCTGCCGCCCGAGATCGGTGATGGTGAAACGGGCGCGGCGGGGCGACACAACCAAGCCCGCCTTCTTGAAATACGAAACCACCCAGCTCACCCGGTTGTGCACCTGAGTTTGCACGCCGCTGGGAACCAGCATGCGCCGATCCTCTTCGGATAATTTGAATTCCACCGCGATGTGCTCGACGGCTTCGCGTGCTGAATGTTCCTTCCCGTCGCCCGCCCATTTGAGCAGGGGCAGCATGAATTCCTGAAATCCCGGTACGGACATGGCAATTCTCCCTTGGAGGTGAATTTGGATCAGTGATGAATATTATTCGACCGCGCAAATCATTTCCGCGAGCTGTTCCAATGATTCGAGGTAAAGATCGGGCTGGTGCGCGCGCAATTCCGTTTCGCCGTGCGGGCCGGTGGGGAGGACGGCGACGCGGGCGCCGTGGGCGCGGGCGCACGCAATATCAAGAGGAGTATCGCCCACCAGCAGGGTTTCCGCTGCGGTAAAGGATTCGCCGGTGGCGGCCGTCGCCGCAGCCAGTGCAAGGGGAATCAAGTCGGCGCGTTCCTGTGCGTCGCCGCCGAAGCCGCCCCAGGTGAGCTGCGCGTCGCAGTCGCCGGCGCGCAGTTTGCGCATCGCCCCTTCGTAATGATTGCCGGTGAGCAGTCCTGCCGCGATGCCGCGCGAGCGCAGGGCCGCGGGGGCTTCGCGGGCGCCGGCAAAAACCTGCGGCGGCTCCAGCACCAGCCAGCGCTCCAGCGCGTCGAGATAGGGAGGCCAGAACTTTTCCAGCGCCTCGGGCGAAAAGGGACGGCCGGTTTTGGCAAACAATTCGGCGAGGATGCCGAGATCGGTGCGTCCGGCGAAGGGTACGCCACGCAGGAGATCGGCGCCGTTGTCGTCCGGCCACAGTGCCGCCAGTCCCTCTTCATAAGCCCGCCGCGAGGCCCGGCCGCAGCGCATCAGGGTGCCATCAAGATCGAAGAGGACGAGGCGAGTGTCTGTCACTCAGGCTTTCGTTACGGGATGCGCCGGTAAAAGAGCTTCCGGCGTGAATTTGCCGCGGCACAGCAGCCGCGCGTCCCCTTGCAGTTCGAAGCGGGTGAGCGCGTCGCCCGAGGCGCGGTTGAAGTGGACGGTGACGACGCTGCCGCTGCGCACCGCGATGGGAATGGGGGAGACGACGCCGAACAATCGCGCGGCGAAATAGGCGGTGGCCACCGCGCCGGTGCCGCAGGCGAGGGTTTCCGCCTCAACCCCGCGTTCATAGGTGCGCAGGCGGATGCCCGCGCCCACCGGCTGCGCGAAATTTACATTGGCGCCGGCCGGCGCGAAGAGCGGATGGTTGCGCACCATGCGCCCCGCCGTGGCGACATTGATGTCGTCCACATCCTTGATGAAAAACACCACATGGGGAATGCCGACGGTGACGAACTGCCCGGTCATCACATGGCCGCCGATCGCGACCTCAAGATTCTCCCGCGCATTCACGGGATCCGGCATCTGCACCCGCACTTCATTCGATTCGAGAATTTCCGCATGAAGAATTCCCGCATCGGTCTCGATGGTCATCTTGCGCCCGGCCAGCACCCGCATATAGGCGAGGCGGGCGGCGCAGCGAGCGCCGTTGCCGCAGAGCTCGCCGCGCGAGCCGTCGGCGTTGAAGTAATGCATGCGCACCGAGGCGACGCGCGAAGTTTCCAGCGCAATGAGGCCGTCGGCGCCCAATCCAAGCTGACGGCGGCAGAGCATCTTCGCCAGTTCGGGCAGTTCCGCCTCGGCGATCGGCACCCGCCGGTTGTCGATGACGATGAAGTCGTTGCCGGCCCCGGCCATCTTGAAAAATTCGATCTCTTCGCTGGCGCGGACGATCATGGGGTGCCTCTCGTAGGTGGGGGCGAAGGTGCGGACAAAGGTGTGGACGAAGGCACGGATTCGCCGGCGGAAGACGCCAGGGGTCTGCGGCCGCTGACGGTGACGGGCGTCGAAAGATTTGGGGTGCGGGCCCCGTCGGCGAAGCGCAGCCGGTATTCAAGCGCCACGCCGGGCGGCGCCCCGCTGTCGAGATAATGCCCTTCGGCCGCGGGAAAACGGGCGATCTCGGCGAAGGCGCCGGCGTCCTGCCGCCGATCGAGCACGGCGGTGACCGCGTCGGGATCCTGCGGCGCGGGAAAATAAAGTTCGATGCCTGCGGCGCCCGGGAAGGCCTGAACATTCTCGGGCGGGGGCGGTGGAAAATGATCGTCCCACACCGCATCGAGGGCCAGCCCCGCGCTCTCGATGACCGGACTCGCCTGGTAAAGCGCGCGCAGCCGCAGATGGCGGGTCTCGCCGTCCCGCCCGGCGCCGAGCGGCCAGCCGGTGGCGGAAATCGCCGGGGCGGCCAGCAGGGTTTCCCCGGCCGGGGTTTCTTCATAGAGCCGCAGTTCGCGGGGCTGCGCGCCGGGCGCCAGCGAGAAACTCAATTGCAAGCCCTCTTTGCGCGACTCCGCCGTGAAACGGGCGATTGCCTCGGGTTGCGGCTTGGCGGAAAAAATCACGGCGGGCGAGGGCGACGAGATGCGGCCGCGGCCGTCGCGCCAGCGAGCCGTCACGGTGGTGGCCTCGGCGCCGGGGGGCAGCGGCAGGCGCAATCCCGCGCCATGATTCTCCACTGTCACGGTTTCGACGCGGTGAAAAGCGCCGGCGGTCAGCTCGATCAGCGCCGTCTCCGGCCCGCTCACCGGTTTGCCGTCTTCGCGCAAGCCATGATGCGTAACGCGCAGCCGCAACTCGTCGCCGGCCTGGCGTGCCTGCAATTCCGGCGGCGCGGGCACCCCGCGCTGCGGCGCCCGCAAATCGCCCCGCCGTCCGCAGCCGGCGAGGGCGGGCAGAATGAGCCCGGCCATGAAGATCACACGCGAACCGATCACGGGTGAAGTTTAACGGCCGGGGTGAGGGCTTTCAGCTTTTGGGTTTTGGCTTCGGCTTCCGGCTTTTTGAACTTGAAGCAAAATGACGCCCTCTAACCTCAATACTCAATCCCCGGCTTGGCCGGAGCGCCCGCATCAAAGTAATGCTTCACTTTTTTGATTTCGCTGATGAGATCGGCTGCCTCGCTCATCGCCGGCGTCAGACCGCGGCCGGAGAGCACCAATTCACAGGTCCCGGTTTTGCGCCATTTTTTAATGAGGTCGAGAAAATCGCGTTCGCGCACCAGTCCGGTCAACCCCGCCGCGGTCACCCCTTCATCAAGGATCACCAGATCATAAGCGCCGGGCGTGAGCGCCGCCTGCCACGCCAGTTCCATGCCGCGCGCCGCCTCCGCGAAATCCTCCGCCTCGTTGCTGAAGCGGAAGGAACCGTCGGGCCGCATCCGCTCGCAGCCGCTGGGCAGCACCGTCATCCCGGGCAGCATGCGCAAAATGCGCCGCTCGGCATAATGCTCATTGCTGCCGTCAAACCCCTTATCGAACTGGATGAAGGCGACGCGCAAGCCGGTCGCGCAGGCGCGGACGGCCAAGCCGACGCAACTGGTGGTTTTTCCCTTGCCGTCACCGGTGTAAATATGCAGGCGGGGCGCGGATTGGGATTTTTCAGTCGATGCCATGGCGCGAATTTTAATCCTCGCGATGGAAATTCATCCCGCGGTGCCACAGGCCCGCGCCAACTCACGCATGCGGCGGGCGTGCACGATGAAGCCGCCCGTTTCTGCGCGGGCCGCCCATCCCTCGATGACCTGCGCCGCTTTTTCTTTCTCGCCCGCGAAGATCAACGCCTGCGCGTAATAACCGCGCAGGCGGATCGCCTGTTCGTTGCCGTGGCGCGATTCGGCCGTCGCAATCGCGGCGGTGAAGAGCGGATGCGCGGGCGGCCGGCCCATGAAACATTCCGCAAGCGCCCGCTGCGCCGCCGCGAGCGCCTGATATTGTGCCAGGGTATGGGTTTGCGCGAGTTGGGCCGTTTCGTCTGCGGCGCGGGCGGCCCCGGAAAACTGTTTTTCCTGCAGCAGTAGATCGGCGCGGGCGGAGAGCGCGCTACAGAGCAGGACGGGAGACGACAGTTCGCGGGCGATGGCTTCGCCCTCGGCCAGCGCCGCGTGCGCCTCGGCCAGGCGGTTCTCGTCCATCAGCGCGGTTGCCTGCTGCACCCGGATATCACCCTCGGCGGCGCGGTCACCCAATTGCCAGCGCAGGCCCAGGGCTTCTTCAAACATGGCAAGCGCCTGCGCGCTCTCGCCGCGCAGCGCCTGAATCGAGGCGAGGTTGTATGCGGTGTTGGCGAGCAGCCGGCGGTCGCCGATGGCGCGAAGTTCGCCCAGTGATTCGCGCAGCATCCGCTCGGCCTCCCGCAGGTTGCCGAGTTCCGCGGTTGCCGCCGCCAGGTTGTTGATCGCGCGCACCCGTTCATGGCGATTGCCCAGCGCCTCGGCCATTTCCTGCACGCGGGTGAAGTGGGTGTGCGCGGCGGCGAAATCTCCGCGCTCGTGATACAGGAAGCCTTCGCTCTGCGCCACCATGATCAACTGCGCCTTGTTGCCTGCCCGTTGCGCAGTTTCGCGCGCCTCGCGCAGGCTCGCCAGCGCCGGTTCGTAGTCGCCTTGAAACAAATGACCGGAGGCGGCGCGGATCAGCGCCAGGGCGATGCCCTCCGCATCGCCCCGCTCGCGCGCCAACGAGAGTCCGGCCATGGCGGCCTCCAGCGCTGCGGGGTAGTCGGCCGCGGCCCGGTGCGCGCGCGCGAGCTCCAGCCAGCAGGTCTGTTCGGCGGCCGCGTCTTTCTCGGTCTGCGCCAGTTTGATGGCCTCCTGCGCGCAGGCGATCGCGGCCCCTGAGTTGCCGCGAAACACCAACAGGGTCAGGCGCAGCTGTTCGTGACGCAGCCGTTCGGCGGGCGCCATCAGGTCCTCCGCAGTGAATAATTCGTTGATGCGGGCGAGAAGCCGTTCGACGGCCTCGTACTGGCCCAGCGAGATCAGCCGCCGCGCGGCGGCATGTCCGTGCGTGAGCGCCAGCGGCCGAACCGCGCCGCGGAGCGCATGTTCCACCAGCAGGTCTGCGTGCGCTTCGCCCGGTTGCGCTGCGAGCAGTACGGCCATGCGCGCATGCAACCGGCGGCCGCGTAATTCGCTGATGCCCGCGCCCAACGCCGTGCGCAATTGCTCGTGCGCGAAGCGCAGCCGGTCGCGGCCGGTTTCACGCAGCAGTCCCAGCCGGATCGCGCGATCGGCGATTTCCAGGAGCGCATCCTCGCCCAGCCCGGCGGCTTCAAGCCACCAGGCGAATGGGAATTCGCCGGCGATCAGCGCCGCCGCCTCCAGCGCCGGCCGGTCGCCGACGGGCAGTGCGTCGAGCTGGCGCAGCAGCGCCAACTGCACCGAGCCGGGCAGCCCCGCCGGCACGCTGTGCGCGCCGCTGAGTCGCAGCCACTCGCTGAAATTCCACGGTTCGGCCTCCAGCAGGGAACTGCGCGGGCGCAGCGCGCCGCCGGCGATGAGCGCGCGCAGGGTTTCACCGGTGAAAAAGGAATTGCCGCCGGTCAGCTCGTTAAGGCGGCGGGAAAATTCAATGGGGGGCGGCGCCGCGGCGCCCAGCAGCGCCTGTACCAGCTCGCCGATTTTTTCCGGCGGCAACGGGGCGAGCGCGGCGCGATGCGCGGTGGCGGGCAGCCGCGCCATCCAGCGCGCGGCCGGACTCTCTTTTTCGCCATCCTGGCAGGCGGTGATGATCAGCAGCGGTGGCAGGCCGCTTTCGCCGCCGCAAAAATTATTACCCAGATGGGACAACAGATCGAGTGACAGCGGATCAGCCCATTGCAGATCATCCAGCACGAGGGCCAGCGGCGATTTTGCGGCGGCGCGCGAAAAAAACCCATAGAGGGCGCCCAGCAGGCGGGTGCGCACCGCGTCCGGCTCGGCGCTTTCGGAAGCGGACACGGCATCCGGCGCCACGAAGCGGCGCAGCACGGGAAACAGCGCCGCCAGCGGCGGACCGTCTTCGCCCAATAATTCCACCGCCAGCGCGGGGCGGGCGGCGAAACGCGCGGCGTAGTCTGCGAACACGCCGTACAACAGCGCGCCCGCCATGCCGCCGGTCTCCACCCCGTGTCCGAAACTCAGGCGCGCTCCCGTCGCCGCCGCATCGGCGCGGGCTTCGCCCAGCAGCATGGATTTTCCCAGACCCGACGCGCCCGTCAGCACCAGCAGGCCGCCCTCGCCGCGGGCCAGCGCCGCGATGGAATCTCGCAGTGCCGCGCGCGCGGATTCGTTGCCGATGAAGGGCGCGACCAATAATCCCGCCGCGGCGCCTTCAACCGGCGCCATCAATGCGGCGGTTGGGGTTTCCATGTCCGCGAATGCGGCGGTTTCCCCGCAAGCCGCCAAGGCGCTGCGGGCGTCGCCCGCCGAGGCAAAGCGCTGGCCGGGCGCTTTCGCCAGCAGCCGCAGGATGAACGCCGCATGCGCCGGGGAGAGCGCGGGGTTGCTCACGCGGGGGGGTTCGGGAGCGTTCTGCAAATGCGCCAGCAGAGTGTCCGCAAGCGCCCGTCCCGCGAAAGGCAATCGCCCGCAGCCCAGTTCATAAAGGATCACGCCCACCGCGTAAAGATCGGTGCGGCCATCGAGCGGCAGCCCGCGAATCTGCTCGGGTGCCAGATAGCCCGGCGTGCCCAGCACCTCGCCCGCGGCGGTGACCGCCAGCGCCGGAACTTCGCTCTCATGGCTCTCGCGCGCCAGGCCGAAATCAATCAGCGTCAGCTGTCCGTCCGGAGCCACCATCAGGTTGGCCGGCTTGAGGTCGCGATGCACCAGCCCCTCGCCGTGCAGGCGCGAAAGAATGGTGAACAGTTGATCGGCCAGCGGCCAGAGG
>JAYVQF010000105.1:0-2343 GCA_043777195.1 Thermoanaerobaculia bacterium | reverse complement strand
GCGCACGCAGCCGGTCGGCCAGCCGCCGCGCCAGTTTTTCCGCCTCGCCCCGATTGTCCGCCAGCGCCCGTTCATTGAGCCGCGCCATCTGCTGCTTCGCCTCGCGCTCCCCCAGCCAATAGCCGGCGGCGAGGGGGACCGCGGCGGCGACGGTAATGAGAAGGGCGCCGGGAATCAGTTTGTTCATAGCGGAGTATGGAATTATCGGGGAAATGGAGGGGCGCTTTCTTCGCCCTATTTTCATTCTGCGTCTCCGTGTCCCTGCCTTTCCGTTATAACCTCTACAATTCCCTCCCCATGCGCCAGAATTTATTCGACATCATCGGCCCCGTGATGATCGGCCCCTCCTCCTCGCACTCTGCCGGGGCGCAGCGGCTGGGGCTCATCGCCCGCGCGATTCTGCATGGCGATCCCTCGCGTGCGGAGTTTCTGCTGCATGGCTCCTTCGCCGCCACCGGCATCGGCCACGGCACGCCGCAGGCGTTGATGGCGGGCGTACTGGGATTGCCGCTCGACTCGCAGCAGGTGAAGAGCGCGCTGGCGCTGGCGAAGGAGAAGGGCATTCCCTTTTCGTTCCGGCCCACCGATCTCGGGGTCAATCATCATCCCAACACCGCGCGAATCCTTCTGGAGAAAGACGGCGCGACCCTCGACCTGCTGGGTTATTCGCTGGGCGGCGGCCGCGTCGAACTGCGCGAGCTGGACGGCTTCCGGGTCAGCTATTTTGCGGAAGCCCCGGCGCTGTTCATTTATCACCGCGACCAACCCGGCGTGATTGCCGCAGTGACCGCAGCCCTTTCCGAACTGGGCATCAATATTGCAACTTTTCTCAGCGAAAGGCAGGCGCGCGGCGGCGAGGCGCTGATGCAAATCGAAAGCGATGTCGCCATTCCCGAAATGGCGCTCGCCCGACTGGCGCAGGTCGCCGGCGTGCAGAAAATCCGTTATATCGCCCTGACCTGAAGCTAAGGGTGAAAAATTTTAGCTACCGTTTTTCCACCCAGTAGTTGGGCGATTCTTTGGTGATGACCACATCGTGGGCGTGCGATTCATTGACGCCGGCGGCGGTCACCTGCACGAAGCGGGCATTCTTGTGCATGGCGTCCACGCTCTGGCAGCCGCAGAGTCCCATGCCGGCGCGCACGCCGCCGATCAATTGATAGACCATGCTTTCGAGGGTGCCTTTGTAGGGCACCATGCCTTCAATGCCTTCGGGAACCAGTTTGGTATTTTCGCTGCTCTCCTGGAAATAACGCTCGCGTGAGGCCTGGCCATCCTTCATCGCGCCGAGCGACCCCATGCCGCGGTAGGACTTGTAGGTGCGGCCGCTGTATAAAATCGTTTCGCCGGGTGATTCTTCAACGCCGGCAAAAAGCGATCCGATCATGACGCAGTGCGCACCGGCCGCCAATGCTTTTGCGATGTCGCCCGAATAGCGGATGCCGCCATCGGCGATGACAGTCACGCCCGCTTCCGCGGCCGCACGCGCGGCTTCCGCGATGGCGGTGACCTGCGGCACGCCGGCTCCGGTGACCACGCGGGTGGTGCAGATCGAGCCGGGGCCGATGCCCACCTTGATGGCGTCGGCGCCGCGTGAGATCAATTCCTTCGCCCCTTCATAGGTGGCGACATTGCCCACCACCAGCGCGATGTCGGGATATTTCTGCTTTACCTTCGCCGCCGCCTCCATCACGCCGATGGAATGGCCGTGCGAGGAATCGAGCACCAGCGCATCCACCTTGGCGTCCACCAGCTCGGCCACGCGGTCAAGCAGGTCGGCGCCGGCGCCGATCGCTGCGGCGACGCGCAGGCGGCCGAGCGAATCCTTGCAGGCGCTGGGGTATTTGATCTGCTTCTGAATGTCCTTCACGGTAATGAGGCCGCGCAGGTTGTAATGCTCGTCCACCACCAGCAGCTTTTCGATGCGGTGCTTGTGCAGCACCCGCTTGGCTTCTTCGAGTGAAATCCCCACCGGCACGGTGATGAGTTTTTCGTGCGTCATCACCGCGCTGACCGGCTGGTTGAAATTATTTTCAAAGCGCAGATCGCGGTTGGTGAGGATGCCTTTGAGCACCCCGTTCGCGTCGGTCACCGGCACGCCGGAAATCTTGAACTTTGCCATCATCTCGCGCGCCTCGGAAATGCTGGCTTCCGGGCGCAGGGTGATGGGGTCCACGATCATGCCCGCTTCCGAGCGTTTCACCTTATCCACTTCTTCGGCCTGCCGTTCGAGGCTGAGATTGCGGTGGATGACGCCGATGCCGCCCTGCTGGGCGATGGCGATGGCGAGGCGTGATTCGGTGACGGTGTCCATCGCCGCGCTCATGAGCGGAATGTTGAGCG
>JAYVQF010000104.1:0-2345 GCA_043777195.1 Thermoanaerobaculia bacterium | reverse complement strand
TCGAAGGGGCGTAGGCGCCCTGGTAAATCAGTTTGCCCGCCGCCTCGCGAAATTCATCCAGGGTGCGATAGGCGTCGGAATTCTCCACCAGCGACCGTTCGATCACTTCGCGGATGTCGGCGCCGATTTCCTGAGCGTCGCATTGCTTAACGATCTTTGCGGCAATGTCGCCTCGGGTGGTGAAGGGTTCGCCCGAAACCATCTCAAGCAGAAGTGCGCCCAGCTGCCAGATTTCCGCGCGAGGCGAGGCTTTTCCGGCTTGCACCGATTTGTGCAGCCGTGCAAACCGGGCCTCGCCCGCCGTAGCGGCCGTGAGCGGCTGATTCGCCAGCGCGGCGGCGAGTGGCGCGTCAATCACGGTGATCTCGCCCTCATAGCTGATGAGCACGCATTCTGCTGAGATCAGGGTGTGGCGCAGTCCGGCCGGTAGTTGCTTGAGCGATTCGGCGACCTTCTCCGCCACCAACAGTGAAAGATCCGCCGCCATCGGAACCGCGTCTTGTCGGGCCTTGTCTAGAATATCCGAGAGCGTGACGCCGATGAACAATGAATGCGCGACCGCCAGATGCGCGCCGCCCTGCGCATGCACCGCCGCCAACAGTCCCGCTCCGCGCGGCGCATGCAATTGCGCCGCCGCCGCAAGATAGGCCGCTTCGCTTACCGCCGGCAGGGCGCCCGCCGCGGGTAATGCCGCCAGAAGCACCGGACCGCTTGATCGGCGGGCCAGATGCAGCGAACTCAGTGCGTCGCCGGACAGCTTCTCGAAAAGGGCCAGATCGCCATGAAAGACCGGTTCATTCATGGGGGGATTTTACAGGGTGGGCGCTGCCTCGGGATGAGAAGGCTTTGCCCTATGGCCGGTCGGTCTGGTGCAGTTTGATGACATCGGCCGAGGGACCGTCCGCTTGCACCAGGCCATCCTTGATGCGCACCGTACGCGGGGCGTGGGCGGCGATATCGGGCTCGTGGGTGACGACGATGATGGTGTTGCCCTGCTTGTTGAGGTCCGCAAACAGCGCCATGATTTCATCGCCTGTTCGCGAATCCAGATTGCCCGTGGGTTCGTCGGCGAGAAGCAGCGCCGGCGTATTGACCAGCGCCCGGGCGACCGCCACGCGCTGTCGCTGGCCGCCCGACATTTCATTGGGGCGATGCAGCATGCGATCCTGCAGGCTGACCTTGACCATCGCCTGCTCGGCGAGCGCGCGCCGTTCCGCTTTCGCCATGCCGGAATAGACCAGCGGCAACTCAACATTTTCCAACGCGGTCATGCGCGGCAACAGATTGAAAGTCTGGAAAATAAATCCGATGTCGCGGTTGCGCACCGCCGCGAGCTGGTCGTCGCCGAGGGTGGAGACATCGGCGCCGCGCAGGTAATAACTGCCGGAAGTGGGGGTGTCGAGGCAGCCCAGCAGATTCATCAGCGTGGATTTGCCGCTGCCGGAAGGACCCATGATGGCGACATATTCACCCGGCTGAATGGCGAATGTCACTTCGCGCAAAGCGGTGACCTGTTCCCCCTCCATGGTGTAGGTTTTGGACAACTTGTCGGTTTTGACAATGGGGTCGGTCATGGATCAACCTTTTAAGAATATCAAGCCGATGGAAACGCGCAACAATATCCCAATAATCACCGGTATCAGTGTCAATTTAAACGCGCGACCGCGGCTGATGCCGGTACAGTAGGCGATTCCTCTTGAAAACCAGAACAGATGGCCGATCATAAATAGATTAACTAGTGTCCATAGCATCAGACGCCTCGGGCTCGCATCATCCGGGTCGATGCCAGAAAAAAACAACGGATATCCGGGATCGAGCGCTTTGATCCCGAACTCGCTGGTGAGTGTACTCGCGCGCAAGGCCGCGATCAGCATCAAGAGCGCTCGAGGCAGATTAATCAAATCAGTCCATGCGTAAAATCCGAGAACGCTCAAATATGAAACCGGCACTTTACGGATATTAAAGATCAGCCAGAAGATGGTCGCAGCCAGCAGATATTGCAAAAAAGGGCTACAAACCCCGCTTGCAATTTTCATGGTGCTGCCCCAGCGCTCGTTCACTGCCAGCGCCATTGAGCGCCGTTCCGGGGGCATACTCCGACCAGACATCGCCATATCGCTGTCCAGCTTGGCTTCCCAATCCATTTTGTGCGCGACGATCACGGAAAAACAAATGGACAGCGCCGTGAGCAATATCAAGGGCTGCCACCAACCCTTTCCAGGAGATTGCTTGAGTTCGGCAAAAAGTTCTTGTGACTTGAAGATTTTATTCCACATTACCAATCTCCAACGCGAATCGATTTTGAAATTCGCGCCCCATGTGTAGGGGCGGAGCTAAGCTCCGCC
>JAYVQF010000103.1:0-2348 GCA_043777195.1 Thermoanaerobaculia bacterium | reverse complement strand
GCACCTGGCCGCTCATTCCCATCACCCTCGGGGTGCTCGGCGCGCTCGGCGCCGGGGTGCGGCGCGGCCATGCCTTCCTGCTGGCCAACGGTTTTGCGCTGGGACTGGTGCTGGTCTATGCGTTGCTCGGCACGCTGGCCGCGATACTGGGGAAACCTTTCGGCTCGCTCACCCAGAATCCCTGGATATATCTCGGGATGACAGTGCTGTTCCTGCTCTTCGGCCTGTTGACCCTGCGCGGCGCCGGCTTCCAATTGCCGGCGGGCGTTGGCAACCGGCTGGAAGGTCTGCGCAGCCGCGCGGTGGACGCCAAGGCGGGCAGTTCGTTGTGGGTCAGCGTGATAATCGCCATTCTCATCGGTGCGCTGAGCGGTCTGATCGTTTCGCCCTGTACCGGCCCGGTGCTGGCAGCGGCGCTGGTTCATGTCGCGCAGCATCAGAGCGCGCTTTACGGTTTTTGTCTTTTCGCCGCCATCGGTTCAGGCATGGCGTTGCCCTTCGTCTTCATCGGCGCCTTTTCCGCCGACCTGACCCGGTTGCCGCGAAGCGGCCATTGGATGGAGGCGATCAAACGGATGCTGAGCGGCTTCATTTTTTTGGCCGCGCTGTACTTTTTGGCGCAGGGGCTGGCCATTCTCGGAATGGCGCCGAATCTGCGCTGGATGCTGCTCAGCATCCTGGCCTCGGCCCTGGCGCTGGCGATTTTCCCCTGGCGGGAAAGGCGTTCTGTCCTCCGAATTCCCGCGGGCGCGATCGGCATCGCGATGATCATCCTGACGCTCTACTTCAGCCGTCCGCCCCCGCTGCCCGTCGTCGGCGGACCCTCCTGGCGCACTGACTACGCGCAGGCGCTTGTCGAGGCGGCGCGAGACAAAAAGCCGGTGATCATTGATTTTTGGGCGACTTGGTGCGCCGCCTGCCGCGAGCTGGACGACCAGACCTACAGCAGCCCGGAGTTCGCCAAGGCCGTCGAGTCGGGCCAGTTCATGCTCATCAAATACGACATGACCGACATGTCCAGTCCCGGGGCGGAGGCGTTGGCACGCTGCCATCGCATCAAGGGACTGCCCACCGTCATCTTCATGGATCGCGAGGGCCGGGTGGACACGGGCCTGACCCTCACTGGCTTCGAGCCGCCCGGTGAGTTCCTCAAGAGAATGAAGCGGGTCGAATGAAGTTTTTCCGTGTCCGGCCGCGCGGCTGATTTTAATTTCATGGCCGCCACCGACTTGCGTCCCCTGCGTTTCCGTCACCGCATCGAATATGCGCTGCTGCGGATCATCGCGTTCATCGCCGGCTTGCTGCCGCGGCGGGCGCAGGTTCTGCTGGGCAACGGCATCGGAGCGCTGGCGTTCCGGCTCATCAAGCGGCGGCGAATTCTGGCGCTGAAAAATCTCGCCCGTTGTCTGCCGGAAAAATCGGAAGTTGAACGGCGCGCCATCGCCAAGTCCGCCTTCAAGATTTTCGGCCGCGTCTTGGTGGACGGGTTGGTGCAGGAAAAATTGATGAAGCGAGCGGACACCCTGATCCGCTATGAGGGGCTGGAAAATATTCAGGCGGCCTACGCGGCGCAGCGGGGCGTCCTCGCCTTCAGCGCCCATTTCGGCAATTGGGAATTGGGCGCGCTCAATCAGGGGCGCCTCGGCATGCCGCTCCTGATGGTGGTGCGCGCGCTGGACAATCCACTGCTCGATGTCTGGCTCAACGGGTCGCGCACGCGCACGGGAAATCGTTTCGCCTACAAGCGCGAGGCGGTGCGGGCGATGCTCGGCGCACTGCGGGAAAAAATCGGCGTGGCGATATTGATTGACCAGGGCTTCACGGGCGAAGGGTCGCTGCCCTGCGAATTCTTCGGCCAGCCCGCCCCCACGGTGCCCACCCTCGGCGTGCTCGCGGTGCGCACCGGCGCGGCGGTGGTGCCCTTCTTTTCCACGCTCCACCCGGACGGCACTTACACCCTGCGTTACGGCCCGCCGCTCGTCATTCCAGAAAGCGGCGACCGCGACGCCGATGCCGCAGCCGTCACCCGCGCCGCCACGCTGGAAATCGAACACGCCATCCGCGAACGGCCGGACTGCTGGCTGTGGATGCACGACCGTTTCAAGACCGGCTGAGGCCCCGGCTGAAGCGCCGGCTGAAACCAAGCGCCCGGCCCGAATTCTTTAAGATTCCCGTCGAGGTATCGCCATGCGCATTTTCGTCAGCGGAGCCAGCGGGTATATCGGCGGGGCGGTGGCGCGCGCGTTCGCGCGGCGCGGCCACGAGGTGCGCGGGCTGACCCGCAGCGAGACGCGCAACCCGGCGCTGCGCGTGGACGGCGTCATTCCCGTCACCGGCGATCTCAATTC
>JAYVQF010000102.1:0-9092 GCA_043777195.1 Thermoanaerobaculia bacterium | reverse complement strand
GTCTGCCGCTCTCGACCATCCGCTATTACGAAAAAGAATTTGCCGGGTTCATCAAGCCGCGCAAAACCCTGGGCGGCCACCGCCGTTACGCCGAAAGCGATCTGCAGAAATTCCTCTATGTGAAAGAGCTGATCCAGGACAAGAAATTATCCCTCAAAAAAGTCCGCCAGGCGCTGGTGAGTGAAAATGAACCGCAAGTGCTTCGCCGCGATCTCGACCTCCTGATCGAGGTCTATCACCAAATCACCGAGGAAAATGAGCGCCTCAAGCGCGGCATGCAGGAACTGGCGCTCCGCCTCGCGCGCCTCGAAGAGGGCCAGCCCCGCGCGCGCAAGAGCTTCCGCTTCTTCGGTGAGAAAAAATAGCGCCGGGCGCGCATATGGGGCCGCAACGAAATAACAGTAGCAGTCTGCCCGCCGATTCATCCCGACTGGCTTCGTTGCTCGTCGCTTACATGCCTTCGGGCATGCGCGCTCCTCGCGCCTTGCCATTCGGGCGACTCGACAGTCATCTTTGCTACTGTTATTTCGTTGCGGCCCCTAAGGATCGGACGGGGTCGGCGTGCTGAGCAACATCACGGCCTCGGGCTCGAACTCGGATCACTTCGATACTGGCGTCACGCCCCCCGTTATAATTCGTCCTTCATGAGCACTCCTGAACTGCGCCAGAAAATCAAGGAAATCATCGTCTCCAGCCTGCGCCTGGAGGGCATGGAAGCGGCCTCCATTGCCGATGACGCGCCACTGTTCGGCGCCGGGCTGGGCCTCGATTCGATCGACGCGCTCGAACTGGTTGTCGCCATCGAGCAGAATTTTGCGATCAAGATCGCGGATGGGGAGGTGGGCAAGGAAGCCTTCGCCTCGGTCAACGCCCTCGCCGACTTCGTGGCCAAAAAACAGACCGCCGCCTAAGAAAATACAAACCGCCAAGGCGCCAAGACGCCAAGAAAAGTGTTCTGAATTGGCGTCTTGGCGCCTTGGCGGTTGATCTTGTGAATGAGGTTTTCATGACACCCCCCGAATCGGCCCCCAAGAAGGGCCTCGAAGACATCGTCGCCGCCACCTCGTCCATCTGTTTCATTGATGGCGTCAAGGGGCGGTTGATTTATTGCGGTTATGATATTCATGACCTGGTGAACTCCACATTCGAGGAAGTCGCCTACCTGCTCTATTTCGGCCGCCTGCCCAATGTGCGCGAGCTGGAGGAGTTCAAGGTGGATCTCGCGGCCAAGCGGCGGCTGCCCAAGGAAGTCCTGGAATTCCTCAAGACGGTGCCATCGAATGTCACGCCGATGGAGGCGCTGCGCACCGCGGTTTCCGAATTGGGACTCTACGATCCTGACGCGCAGGCGCCCGCCACGGATCTGGACTCCGACCGGCGCAAGGCGATGCGACTGCTGGCGCAGACCGCCACCATCGTCGCCGCCGACGACCGCATTCGCCATGGCAAAGAGCCGGTCTCGCCGCGCTCCGATCTTTCGCACGCCGCCAACTTCCTCTATATGCTGACTGGCGAAGAGCCGGATATCGAAATCGCTCGCATCTTTGACATTTGCCTGATCCTGCATGCTGATCACGAACTCAATGCCTCGACTTTTTCCGCGCGGGTGACGGCGGCCACACTCTCGGATATTCATTCCGCGGTGACCTCGGCGGTGGGCACTTTGAAGGGGCCCCTGCATGGCGGCGCCAACGAACAGGTAATGCGCATGCTGCTCAAAATTGGCGATGCCGAGCATGTGGAGGAGTGGATCAAGGACGCCCTGGCGCGCAAGGAAAAAGTGATGGGCTTCGGCCATCGGGTCTACAAGACCATGGATCCTCGTGCCGTGCACCTGAAAAAATTCTCGCAGATGCTGTGCGAACGGGTGGGCGAACCGAAGTGGTACATCATGTCGGAAAAGATCGAGGCGGAGGTGCTCAAGCAGAAGGGCCTCTATCCGAATGTCGATTTCTATTCGGCGTCGGCCTACTACTGCATGCGCCTGCCCATCGATCTTTTCACCCCCATCTTCGCAGTTTCCAGAGTCGCGGGTTGGACGGCGCATGTGCTCGAGCAGTACGCCAACAACCGCCTGATCCGTCCGACGGCGGATTACACCGGCCCAGTGGACCTGCAATTCAAGCCGCTGGCGGAGCGCGGCTGAAACCCAAATACCCACCGGGGTCAGGCGATTGCATCTGATCAGGGTGGCAAGTGATGGCGGAATAGGATATATTTACGAGGTCTGTCTTGCAGAGGTGACGAATCAAGTCGTTGTTCGCACGCAAGCCATTGACCCCGGAGATACCGCATGTTGTCACGCCGTTATTCCACCTTCGTACTGATTGCCCTTCTCTTGGCGCTGCCGCTTGCCGCGCAGACGCCGCTCAACTTTCCGGTCTATGCCGGCTCCCCGCCTAGCGCGGGATATGAAGACGGACCTGGCGCAGGCGCGCGGTTCGCCTTTGATTTCACCTCGTTCATCGCGGTGGATGCAAGCGGGAATGCCTACCTGACCGATCCGGCCAACCGCACCATCCGGCGGATTTCCGCAGGCGGTACGGTGACCACCTTCGCGGGCCTCGAGGGCAGCATCGGCAATGTGGACGGGACGGGCGGCAATGCCCGCTTTACTTCACCCTCGGGTATCGCTATAGATGGCGGCGGCAATCTTTATGTGGCCGATGCCGGAACCAACACGATTCGCAAAATTAATCCCGCCGGCGTCGTGACGACCCTCGCGGGTACGGCCGGGGTGGCGGGAAGCGCCGATGGAACCGGTACGGCGGCCACTTTCAACCAGCCGTTCGGGGTCGAGGTTGATTCCACCGGCAACATCTTCGTCGCGGACGGTAACAACAACACCATCCGAAAAATCACCCCGGCAGGCGTGGTCACCACGCTGGCAGGCCAGGTCGGCATCTGTGGCGCGGTGGATGGAACCGGCGCCGGAGCCAGCTTCTGCTTTCCAACCGGACTCGCGATCAACCCCGGCAACGGCGATCTCTTTGTCAGCGATTACGCGAACGCGATCATTCGCAAGGTGACCTCCGCAGGAGTGGTCACGACCCTGGCAGGTCAGCTTGGCGTGTGCGGCGCGACCGACGGATTCGGCGCGGCGGCCGCCTTCTGCGCCCCGTGGTCAATCGCGCGCGATCCCGCCGGCATTCTTTATGTCACGGACGAGAGCAACCGCAACATCCGCTCGATCAACACCGCCACCACCGCGGTCAATACGCTCGCCGGGCCGAACGGCGCGCTCTGCTCCCCCTATTGCCCATTCGGCAGCGCGAACGGAACCGGCACGGCGGCCCGCTTCGGGGCGCCCGAGGATGTCGCTTACAATCCTATCACCGGCGGGCTGATGGTGACCGATATTTTCAACCACGATGTCCGGGCCATCACCCTGCCCGGCGCGGTGGTGAGCCGCGTCGCAGGTGTTCCCGGCTCTGTCGGTTATGCCGATGGCACGGGCACCGGCGCGCAATTCAATTTCCGCGCCGGCGCCCTGTCGCGTGACGCGAGCTTCACCTATCTGGCCGACACCAGCAGCCACACCATCCGCAAGGTCGCGGCCGGAGCGGTGGTCACCACGCTTGCGGGCTCGGGCGGTGTCTCGGGATTCACCGAGGGGGCCGGCGGCGCGGCGCGGTTCAATTCTCCGTTCGGTATTGTCGCCGACGGCTTCGGCAATGTTTTCGTGGCCGACACTTTCAATCAGAAAATCCGGTTCATCAATTCCGCCGGCACCGTTTCGACCTGGGCCGGTCCCGACGCCGCAACCTGCACCGCAAACGCCAATGTCTGCCCAGGCGGCAATGTGGACGCTAACGGCACCGCCGCGCGATTCCGCAATCCGCGCGCGCTCGCCATTGACGGATTTGGAAATCTTTATGTCGCCAATCGCAACGGCCAGACCATCCGTAAAATTGATTCGGCGAGAAATGTGACGACGCTCGCAGGTTCAAACGGTTTGAGCGGCAGCGCGGACGGCACCGGCGCAGCGGCCAGGTTTTCCTTCCCCGCCGGCATTGCGGTGGATAGCGCCGGCAATGTCTTCGTCGCCGACACTGGCAACCGGACCATTCGCAAGATCACGCCGGCCGGGGTGGTCACGACCATCGCGGGGTCACCGGGTCTCGCCGGCAGCGCTGATGGAACCGGCGCAACCGCGCGCTTCACCAGCCCCACCAATCTCTCTCTGGATGCCGCCGGCAATCTGCTCATCGCCGATCCCGGCAACAGCACGCTGCGTAAGATGACGCCGGCCGGGGTGGTCACCACCATCGCCGGTGAGGCGCTGCGGGTCGGCGGAGGTGAGGGAACCGGCCTCTTCGCCCGCTTCTTCCAGCCCTCCAGCATCATTACCGACGCGAGCGGCAATTACCTCGTCATGGATGCCGGCAACCAGGCAATCCGCATCTCGTCGGCCACCGGGTTGAACGACCTGGCGACGATTGACCAGGCCATCGGCTCGGTGGGAACGCCGCGCCAGTTGAGCACCAACCCGAACAGCGCGGTGAGCTGGCAGTGGAAGCTGATCCGCCAGCCCACCGTCAGCGTTGCGACGATCTCCTCCACGACGAGCCGCAATCCGATGTTCACGCCGGATGTCGCGGATTACTACACCTACCGGGTGACTGCCACCAACGGCGCCAATTCCGCCACCACGGAAGTCTCGCTGCGCACCGCGCTGGCGCCGCGCATTCTCAGGGATCTCGTCCACCAGCCGGCCCTCGCAAGGCCGGGCGAGGTGGTCATCTTCCAGATTCAGGATTTGAGCGCGCCGGTGCAGCTGTTTTTTTCAGATGGTGTGAACCCGACCGTTGCCGCGGCGATCATCGGCGCGGACTACGGGCGGGGCATCGTGATGGCCCGGGTGCCGGCGTCCGGCGCCCTGACCGGCAACCTCCGCCTGACTTCCGCCGGCGTTGATGCGCTGCCCTATTATTTCCGCGTGCAGGGCGCCGTGCTTGCGACCGGCGCCGACCAGGTGAGCGGCACTGTGACGAAGCTGGCTGGCGGCGCCCCGGTCGCCGGCGCTGCGGTCGTCCTGTTGTCCAAGGCCAGCAAGTGCAACAACGGCGGCGGAGATGTGCGCGATGCCACGATGACCGATGCCGGCGGCAATTACACGCTGCGCGGCGATCCCGGCGCCGCCCAGGTTTTCGTCTTCGCGCCCTTTGCGGCGGCGGTCGCCAACGGCGGGGTGAATGTGACGCTCGCCGCGGCGCCCGTGGTGGCGCCCATCGCCCTTGCCGCCGGCACCACGGTCACCGGCACTGTGCTCGACGCAGCCAGCGGCCAGCCGCTGCCCAACGCGTCCCTCAATTTCGACAGCAACGGCAACGGCGGCTTTGAGATCGGGTTGTCCGACGCGGCGGGCAATTTTTCATTTCAGCGGACGCCCAGCGTGACCGCGAATGACGAAAATCTCGAGGTGCATGCGCCCTACAAAGTCGCCCGCGCTTATTACCGTAATTCGTACACCATCAGCAGCACCAGCCCGCAAAGCCTCGGCGCGATCACCCTGGCGCAGGGCGTTGTGATCTCCGGCGCCGTGACGCGCGCGCTGGATGGCACGCCGATGAGCGGGGCGGACATCAGTGCCCAACCCACCAATGGCGGGAGCGATGTCGATCGTTCCGCAGTATTCGGCGACGGCAGTTACCTCCTCACCGTACCGGCGAACCAGAATTACCGGGTCCAGGAACAAACCAACGGCACGGCGCCATTCGTGGATCAATCGGTTAACTCGGTCGCGGTTGCCACCCTGCCCGTCACCCAGAATTTCGCGCTGCTCGAAGCCGGCTTCATCACCGGTATCGTCACCGACAGTGGCACCGGCCTGCCGATTTCCAATCTGGGTATTCAGGGGCGGCTGGCCTCCTCGTTCAACATGGTCGGATCAACCAACACCTGCACGGATGGCACCTACAGCCTGCGGGTCGCACCCGGAGCGGCCAACAGCGTAGTGGTCAGCACCCAGAATAATTCCTGCACGACCTGCAATCCGCCGCCGCCGCCGCCCTATGCCAATTTGACCTACAAGAGCGGCGGCAACACTTGGTTCTATTGTGAGGGGACGCCGATCACCATCGCGAGCGCCGGCTCGACGGTGGCTAACATCAATTTCAACACCCCGCGCGCCGCGACCATCACCGGCTCCTTCTACACCCAGGCATCGGGCTGCGTGACGGCTGACCCTGCGATCACCAACCCTCCAATGCAGGTTGACGACGGCACCACCCATTTTTGCAACCTTGGTGATACATACAACAATACGCCGCCGCCCGCCGGCACCTACCAGATCAACGCACTGCCCCCCTCCGCTTTATTCCTCGGGGCCATCCGGGTCTGCATCAACAGCACCGGCAGTTACTCGCCGCAATGCTCCTACCGCCAACTGTCGCCTGCCTACACGCAGGTGAGTGTGGCGTCCACCGGCACTGCTGTCGCAAATTTCTGCCTGGGCAACCGCCCCACCACCGTGGTTGGCGGTTTGCTGCTCGGCAAGGGCGGCGCAAACCTCAATTTCAATTGGAATGCTTCGCCGGATCTTTATCACGATCATTACCGGATCTACCAAGCCTCCACGGCGCGCCCTGCGGTGGGCAGCGGCACCTTCCCCGGCGACCCTTTCAGCAGCTTCTTCGATGTGTTCAGCGGCACCAGCACCAGTACGCCGAGCGGCGCGGCAACGCTGTTCTTCCTGGCCGTAGACACCGGCATCACGGGAACCCCCGGCCCCAGCGGTTCGTACGGGAACTGAACCGCGGGCGGTGGCTTTCACGGGCGGGCGGGTCTCCGGGCCCGCCCATCGCCTTTGCCGGTCTTTCGTCCAAGCCGGAACCGTAGCGGGAATAATTGCTGGCACGCATGGATCTTGCCGGCTACATTCTTGTCTGTCTCATCTGGGGCTCCACCTGGCTGGCGATCAAACTCGGGCTGGAAGCGAATGTGCCGCCGTTTCTGGGCGCCGCGCTGCGTTTTCTGGTCGCCTCGGCCATCATGACGCCGCTGGCCTGGATCTACCGGCGCGAGGCGTTTTATAACCGCGCCGCCTGGCGGCTCGCGCTGATCACCGGATTCTTTTCTTTCTTCATCGGCTACGGACTGAATTATTGGGGCGGCGACAGCATCCCCTCGGGGCTTTCGGCGCTCACCTTCAGTTTTTTTCCCATCTGGGTGGCGCTGCTCGCGCATTTCATGATTGGCGAGAAATTTTCAGCGGACAAACTCGCGGCCATCGCGCTGGGCATCGCCGGCATCGCGGTGCTTTACTGGGGCAGCTTCACCTCGCTGGGCGGCGCGGCGCTGGCCGGCATGGGCTGGGTGACGATTTCGGTCATGGTGCAGGGCTGGAGCAATCTCACCATCAAGCGCGACGGCGCCGGAGTGCCGACGCTGTTCCTCAACGCCGTGGCGATGGGCAGCGGCAGTTTTTGTTTGTTCATTGCGGCCGCTGTTCACCATGAATTCGCAAAACCATTTCCCCATTCAACGATTGCCTGGGGTTCGATTTTTTACCTGGGAACCTTCGGCTCCATCGCCACCTTCATGATCTATTACCGGCTTTTGAAAACCTGGAGCGCGACGGCGATGGCGCTGATCGCGATGATCACCCCGCCGATCTCGGTCTTGCTCGGCCACTGGCTGAACCATGAGACCCTGGCGCCGCAAACCCTCACGGGCGGGGCGCTGGTGATGGCCGGCGTGGGCGGCTTTGTTTTCGCTAGCCGCAAGCCGCGTGCAGCTGCCGCGCCGTAATTTATTCATGTCATCCCGCGCGCTCATCACCGATCTTGACAACACCCTCTACGACTGGGTGGGATTCGTGGTGCCTGCGCTGGAGGCGATGGTGGAATCGCTTCGCGCGACGACCGGCCTGGCGGAAGATGAAATCATCCGCGAATTGCACCTCGCCTATGCGGAGGAGGAAACCGCCGAGTATGCCTTCGTCCTACAGCGCTCGGGCCTGATGACGACGCTGGGATTGGAGTTCGAGGAATTCTCTGAGCGCATCATCCGTCCGGCGCAAAAGGCGTTTTCCATCGAGCGCAATGCGCATTTGAAACTCTACCCGGGCGTTCCCGAAACCCTGCGCGAACTGAAAAACCGGGGCGTGCGAATCTACGGTCTCACCGACGCCCCCGCCTTTCCCGCCGCAGCGCGTTTGAAAAAGCTGGGGCTTGATGTTTATTTCGAAGGACTCTACACCCTGGAGAATTACCTGCCGCCGGTAGGGCCGGACGGGGATTTCCTGCTCGATCCGGAAATTCGAGAACGCATCCGGCGCGGAGATTACGAGCCGGCGTTTGGAAAGCCGGTGGAACTGGCGAAGGCCTACGAAAAACCCAGCCCGCTGGGCATCCGAAAGATTCTCTTCGATCACGGCCTGCGCACGGAAGAAGTCATCCTGGTGGGGGACAATCCGCGCAAGGATCTCGCCGCCGCCGCTGCAGCGGGCGTGCGCGGCGTGCATGCGGTGTATGGCACGCGCCATGAGGCATCGCTCATCGCGCGTCTGCAAAAATTAACGCCGGGATCTTTGACTGCGCGCCATCGCGCCACAGAGCCAGAAACTGCGCCGGCTGCCGCATGGGTCATTGAGGAATTCGCGGCACTGCTGGAGATCAGGACTTAGACCCCAGACTTCATCCGATGCCTCACCCCACCCGCAAATCCCACCGCCTGCTCGTCGCGAGTCTGATCGCCATCGCGACCTTCTCCCTGCTCGCATTGGCGAAAATTCATTTCATGCCAGCGGCGCAGCCCGGCGAGCTAAGCGTGCTGATCGTGGTCGATCAGCTGACGCCGGAAGATCTCGCCGCGCTGTGGCCCGCCTTCGGGCCTGACGGGTTCAAACGACTTGCGGCGGAAGGCGCGCAATTCACGGCGGCGCGGCAGGATCATGCGATGACCCTGACCTGCCCCGGCCACGCGGCTCTCATGACCGGCGGATACGGCGCCCTCCACGGCATTGTCGGCAACGAGTGGTTCGACCGCGCGGGCCGGGCGGGCGGGCGCTGCGGTGGGGCAGGGCAGCGTTCATGCAGTGTCCGCTGCACGGATTCGCCGCAAACGAGCCAGCCGGAGCCTGCTCAGGG
>JAYVQF010000101.1:0-2357 GCA_043777195.1 Thermoanaerobaculia bacterium | reverse complement strand
AGTGCGCCTCTGGCGTCAATGAGCAGCACGCCGGCGTCAAGATGATTGAGCAGCTCCTGCAATAACCCGCGCTGGGTTTCCGCGGTGCTGCGCGCCGCTTGCAGCGCGCCCGCCTGTGTATCGCGGTTCATCCGCTCGGCGCGCAATTCCGCGGCCATCCGGTTGAAGGCGGCGATGAGCGTCCCGATTTCCCCCGCCCCCGCCCCTTCGACCACCACATCGGTCTCGCCGCCGCCTGAGGCGACCTGTGCGGTGCCTTCCGCCAATCGTTCCAATGGATTAGTGATCGCGCGCGCAAATTGGCTGGCGATCCAGGTGACGAAAAGAATGACGCCCAGGGTGACGATGAGAAACACCGACAGCACGATCGCCTTGACCGATTTTTTGCGCGACTGCTCCTCGCGCCAGGCGCCGGCTGCCTCGCTGATCGCACGGGCCTGCGCCGCAAGCGAGACATCGAGATGCACCGCGCCGAAGCCAGCCGCTTCGCCGCCGCCGAGCGCAGCAGGGAGCGGGAGACTGCGCTTAGCCGCGATCCACTGCCCGCCATTGGGCCGGTCAAGCGCGGCGGCGGCGCCCATCGGGATCTTGCGTAATTCGTCAGGCTGCGGTGGCGATGTAAGAACCGGAACGGGTGCGGGTGCGGGTGCGGGTGCGGGTGCGGGTGCGGGTGCGGGTGCGGAATTTTGCGGCTTTGTTACTAACGGTACCCCGATTTTTTCACACCACAGTCCGTCACTAAATACGACCGCGAAATAATCAAGGCCATAACTTTCGACCGACCGCAATTTCGCCAGCCGCGCGGTGCAGTCGCTCAAGGGCTGAAGCTTTCCACGCGTGCGGGGTGCGGGGCGAGGCGTCCCCGGAGGCGCTCCTCGGGACGATTTGCTTCCGGCAGCAGAAGGCATGACCAGAGCGAGTTCGGCCAGCATGAGTTCCGTCTGCCGGCCGGTGCGTTCGCGAAAATGGCTGTAGCCCGCGTTCACCAGGGCCTCACTCTGCCGACTCACCGATCCCGCCGAGGCATCGAACCAGCGCGAAATGGATTGCTGCACCAGGGAATAACCGACCAGGGGAATGACGATGGCGGGGGCCAGCGTCAACCCCACGATCACCAGCAGCAGCCGGGTTTTGAGCCGCCCGCGCCCGGCCTGCCGCTCCAAAAGCAGTTTCGCCCCCTCGCGCAGGATGATGACCAGCAGGGCGAGAATTAGCAAAGCATTGAGCAGCGACAATCCCCCGATCAACAGACCGCCCGTCAACCGGCTCAGAGGCAGCGCGGCGCTGTGGGAGATCGCCCAGCCGAGCCCAATCGCGGCGGCCAGAAAAAGCGAGGCGCCGACGATGATGTTGCGGCGGGTACGAGGCGTCTTGGCGCGGCGGGAAACGGACGGAGACACAGGGCAACTTTAGCAGCGACAGGAGCAGAGCGGAATCCGAAGCGGAATGTCCGATCTGACGACTGTGCGGCAAATTACAGCAAGCGGCACGACAGCGACCCCTCTCACAATAATCATGATCTCTTTCCAGCGATAATTGCCCCCTGCCAAAAATGCGCTCTCCCCCTCTCCCCTCCTCCACCAATCCCGAACAAATCCGGGAAATGTTCGACGCGATCGCCCCATCCTATGACCGCCTCAATCATTGGCTATCAATGGGAGTCGATCTCCGCTGGCGAAGACTGGCGGCGCAGGCGCTGAGATTGCAGCCGGGCGAACGGGCGGCAGATTTGTGCGCGGGGACACTGGACATGAGCGTGGCGCTGCGGCGGGCGGGGGCGCAGGTGATTGCGCTGGATTTTTCTCATCCCATGCTGCGCGCGGGGAAAGAAAAAGCTGAGGCGCAGGGCATCGCGCGCGTGCAGGCCGACGCGATGCGATTGCCCCTAACCGCGGCTAGCGCCGAGGCGATCACCGTTGCCTTCGGTATCCGCAATGTGCGCGACACCGGAGCCTGCCTGCGAGAGATTGCGCGCATCCTCAAACCCGGCGGCCGGCTCGCTATCCTCGAATTCGCCCCGCCGCGCGGGCTCTCCGGTTCGCTCTTCAATTTTTATTTCCGGAAAATCCTGCCCCGCATCGGCGGCTGGGTCTCGGGTCATCGCGCCGCCTACCGGTATCTCCCCGAGAGCGTGGCGAATTATCTGGCGCCCGCGCAATTTCTGGAACTTGTCGCGGCGGCGGGGCTCACCGAGGCCAAGGCGACCGCTTTTTTTCCGGGTGTCGCGGTGCTCTACACCGCGTGCAAACCGTCATAAATTGCGGCCAGATTTCCCCTCGTACGGAGTAAAATCCCCCCGACCGGCGGGCGGCAAATGCTCCCGCCGGTTTTGCGTTTCACTGACTGTCCGCTATCTT
>JAYVQF010000100.1:0-2362 GCA_043777195.1 Thermoanaerobaculia bacterium | reverse complement strand
CCGGCTTGACCTCGGCTTTTTCCAGCGCGACCGCGAGCGGCCGCCGTTCGCCGGGGGCGGGGGATTGCGAAAAATCGAGCACGCCGTAGTCGGACGCGGCGATGGCGGCGCTTTCAAATTCCAGCGCCGCGCCAGTCGGCGGGCGCATTTCCGGCCCGGGCAGCGGGCCGCTGGGCACCGCCAGCAGTTGCTCCCGCCGCGCCTGCACTTCCGCGACATCCTCCACTGAGAAGAGGCCGCCGAAGGGGACAGTGAGGGCGAGATCGCCGGCCAGCATGACGCCATACAGATTCGCGCGAATGCGCGCCGCCAGCACTGCGTTGAAGACGCCGGATTGCAAACTATTGAGGGAAAATTTTTCGTCCCAGTGCAGCTTGCTGTCGGGCCGCACCCGCGCCAGCAGCGCTCGGGCCCGTTCATGATTCGGATCGCGGCTGCTGAAGCGCTGCGGCCCGAAAAAATTGGGCAGTCCCTGTTTCACCAGAATATCAAGCACCGCGCGGGTGCGCGCCAGCGCCGCCTCGTCCAGCTCCGGCCCGCGCAGGGTGATGAGAAAACGATTGCCGCGCAAATGGCCGACGCGCAGTTTGTTGCGGTGGCGGGTGGTTTCCAGGATCACCGCGCCATCGCGTTTGAAGCGGCTGAGTTTCGCCTCGCATTCGGCCGGCACGGAAAACCACTGCCGCGTCACGGCCTGCTTGTCTTTCAATCCCGCATAGCCAATGTCTCGCAATTTCGCCCCGGCCATCTCACTCAGCGCCTGGGCGACTTCGGGTGTCGTCAGCCGGGTTTTTTCAATCCACAGGTAGAGATGATTGCCGCTCCCCAACGGCGGGTAGAGCGGAACCTCTTCGACAATAAAGTCCTCCGCCCAAGCCTTGAATTTGGCCTTGACGGGGGGGATTTCGGAAGTGAGGTAGAGCTGGGGGGGAATCAACTCAGCTTCAAACTTTTCAAGTACGCAAGAAACTGCGGCCCGAGATCGGGTCGCTTTAGCGCGTATTCCACCGTAGCCTGTAAAAAACCCAATTTGTTCCCGCCGTCGTAGCGTTTGCCTGTGAAGGCGCAGCCGTAGATTTTTCGTTTTTCCTTGAGCAGCCGCAGCGCGTTGGTCAGCTGGATTTCACCGCTGGAGTCCGGCTTTGTTGCGCGAATGGCGGGAAAAATGTCAGGGGTGAGGACATAGCGGCCGATGATCGCGAGATTTGACGGGGCGGTGCCCGGTTCGGGTTTTTCCACGAGCTCTTCAATTTCGTAAATGCCGCCGCCGAGATCCTTCGCCTTGACCACCCCATATTTGGAGGTTTCCTCCGGCGCGACTTCCATGAGTGCAATCACCGGGCCCTGCATCTTTTCATACACATCAATCAATTGCCGCGTGGCGGGAATCTCCGCGTCGATCAGGTCGTCACCGAGAATCACCGCAAAGGGTTCGTCGCCGATGACCCGTTCGGCGCAGCCTACCGCGTGTCCCAGGCCGAGCGCCTGGCGCTGGCGCACATAGACGAATTCCGCGAGGTCGTTGATCTGGCGGATTTCAGCCAGCGCTTGAGTCTGGTTTTTTTGCGTCAATAATTCTTCGAGTTCGACCGCGCGGTCGAAATGATTCTCGATCGCCTGCTTGCCCCGCCCGGTCACCAGCACGATGAGATCAATGCCCGAGGCCTCGACTTCCTCAACGCCATATTGAATCTGCGGTTTGTCCACCAGCGTCAGCATCTCTTTGGGCTGTGCCTTGGTGGCGGGCAGAAAGCGCGTGCCGAGCCCGGCGGCGGGAAAAACGGCTTTGCGAACGGGAGAAATGGCCATCAGGGAATTATAGGGAGGCAGGACGGTGCTGCGCGTGACCGCGCGTCGCATGGTTATAATTGTGCCCATGATTTCCGTGCAGCTCATAGATGAGACGGTTCAGAAAATTGTCACGGCACTGCACCCGCGCCGCATCGTGATCTTCGGCAGCCATGCGCGCGGCGATGCGGGGCCGGACAGCGATCTGGATCTGTTCGTCGAGATGGACAGCGAACTGAGCCCTCCGGAACGGGCGGTGCGGGTGGCCCGGCTGTTTCCACGCCGCGATTGGCCGCTTGATGTGGTGGTTTACACCCCGACGGAGGTGACCCGCCTGCGGGGTATCGGCGGCACGCTGCTGGACATCATCGAACGCGAAGGCAGGGTCGTTTATGACGGCCACTAATTTCAAGCGTTGCTGCACCGGTTGCGGGCCTGAGTCCGCGATAATTCCCGCATGAGCGCAGACCGCCACTCCCCCGACGAACTTGCGCGCGCCCGGCTGGTTTTGGAAACCGAGGGGCGCGCGGTGCTGGCGCTGGCGCAATCGCTGGGGCCGGAATTCAGCCGCGCG
>JAYVQF010000099.1:0-2366 GCA_043777195.1 Thermoanaerobaculia bacterium | reverse complement strand
GTTTGTCGATGCCCTTGTCGCCGATGCGCACGCCAATGAGGTGTTTGTTGCCGGTGACTTTGTCAGTCTCGTAGAGCGGCGTGTAGCCGGAGAAGGCGGTGAAGATATCCACCCCGCCGATCTTTTCGAGCTGTTCGCCCATCCAAGTCACCATCTTGCCCAGCGTGACCATGTAATTGCCGTGGTTCTGGAAATTGGGCGGGATGGCCGGCGCGGGCAGCGCCAGAGTTTTCGTGAGGAAAAAAAGCGACTCGCCGGTGACCGGGGATTCGAGCGGGAATCCGTCTTTCAAGTGATCGGGAAGCAATTCGCGCAGCGCGCGCGGGTCGAGCACCGCGCCCGAGAGCGAGTGGGCGCCGAGGCGCGCGCCCTTTTCAATGAGGCCGACGGTGAGCGGGGTGCCGTTTTCCTTCATCAGCTGCGCCATGCGGATGGCGCAGGCCAGCCCGGCCGGCCCGCCGCCGACGATCAGCACATCGAATTCGAGGATTTCGCGTTGGATTTCAGCCATGTGAAGTTCCTGCAATGGAAATGAGCGGCAATTATCGCAGGGGCGCACCCGGCTTTCGGCTTCTGGCTGTTGGCTTTTTAGGTTGACTCGCATGATTGCTTGTGGAGTCAAGTCGCGACAGGAAACTATTCTGAACGATCCTAATCTTTTCCTGCGAGCGGTGGCGCATCAGAAAACCAGATAGAAATAACTGGCGTTGGCGGGATCGGTGGTGGTTATCGCCGGGCCGGTATAGAGCGGGGCGCCGGTTGCGAATTATAGATTATCGACGCGACCCCAATGCGCTCTGCCACCTCTCCCCCGGAGGGAGAGGTCGGCGCAAAGCGCCGGGTGAGGGGGAAAGTTCGTCAGGCAGTCAATAGAATCCTGGCGAATTTCTCCGTCATCGATTCCGGACAACATTTGAATTCTTAACGGTCTCGTTTCCGCACTTTCCCCCTCACCCGCGTCGCTCGCGCGCCGCGACCTCTCCCTCCAAGGGAGAGGTGGCCGCAGCCTCCTGCGCCGCCTTTTCAATCATCGCGCGGCGCCGCGTGAGGTCACATGCCAGAGAGCGCCCGGGTATTCGAGACGGAGAGCTCACGACATGGCGTGAATTATAAGATTATAGACGCGACCCCAATGCCACTTCACGGCCTTTCCAAGGCGGCCTTGTAAATGGATTGCTTGGGCTGCGCAAATACCCGGCGCACCATTGGCGCGAAATATTCGAGCGATAACGTTTCAGCCTTGACATCGAAGGCGGGGCCGTCATACCGCGCACAGAACTCTTCCGTTTGCCCGAAACACGGATGGCTGCGAAATGCCTCTCGCATGTCGCGGTTCATGCCGATGTGGTGGAAGAAGTAGTAGCCTTGGAAGATGCCGTGATGTTGGATCATCCACTGGTTGGCCTCCGAGACGAAGGGTTTCAGGATCGCGGCTGGGATGTCCGCATGGTTGTAGGTGCCCAAAGTGTCGCCGATGTCGTGCAGAAGCGCGCAAACGACATATTCCTCATCGCGGCCGTCCCTGTGAGCTCTCGTTGCGGTTTGCAATGAATGCGTCAGCCTGTCCACCGGGAAGCCTCCAAAATCCCCATCGAGCAGCCGCAGATGGGCGAGAACGCGGTCAGGCAGCTTTGCCGCGAATGGGCCGAGCTTGGAGAGGATGATCTTCCAGTCGGATTCGGTGCTCGCCGCAATGTCAGTGAATTGGACACAAACCGAATGCTCTTGACCTGATGTCATGGTGACTCTCTCCTCTGTGAGGCCCAACTGCATTTAGTTTGGTATTTCACGAAAGAATGATACCCTATCTCTCCCCACTAGTGCTGCGCTTCTAACACTTCTTTACATTTGCACTTTGGCGATGATGGCCTTGGTGGTGGCGGACCAGACATAGGGCTTGGCATCCTGGTTGTAATGGGGGTCAGCAAGTAATGGGGTAATGGGGTCGCGTCTATAATCTATAATTCGAGTCATAGCCCGGTCTCGATTTTTTTGAGCTTTGCTTTGTAAACAGGATCGGATTTCGCCTTCCGCTCCCCTGCGAGCGCGAGCAGGCGCGGGGTCATCGCAATTGGGTAAACTTCGCGGGCAGCGAACAACCTGCATAGGAGTCCTTTCATGTCCCATGAATTTTTGCAGACGGTGTCTTATGCCGGCGGCCGCGATGGCCGCGGCGAACTCTCGCTCGACGGCAAGCCGGTCGGCTTTTCCATGCCCGGCTCGCTGGGCGGAGCGGGCGCCGGCAGCAACCCCGAGGAATTGCTGCTCGCGGCCATGGGCGCCTGTTACAGCCTGACCCTCGGCCTCGTCACCGCGAAAGCCCAACCCGGCATCGCGCGCGTCGCCGCGCAGATGGAGGGCACGGT
>JAYVQF010000098.1:0-2366 GCA_043777195.1 Thermoanaerobaculia bacterium | reverse complement strand
GTAAGGGGTCGTAAAGAAATTAAATGAACAGTCTGACCGCCGATTCATCCCGACTGGCTTCGTTGCTCGTAGCTTACATGCCGATGGTGACTGCACACTCTCGTGTGCAGCTTTCAGGCCTCGATCTTGTAGCCCTGGCCGCGCACCGTTTTGATGGCGTCCCCGCCGTCGCCCAGTTTGCCGCGCAGCCGCTTGATATGTACATCGATGGTGTGCGGCGTCATGGCATGGCCGACCCCCCAGACCAGGTCGCGTATGCGGTCGCGCGAGAGCACTTTGCCCTCGGCCTCGGCCAGGACGCGCAGCAGCTTGAATTCGGTGACCGAAAGGTTGAGGGGCTTATCGCCATGCTGGACGGTGGCCCCTTCAAAATCCACCGTGAGCGGTCCCATCTCCAGTTTGCGGCCGGTCTTGGGGGTTTCGCGCCGCAATAACGCCTTGAGGCGCGCCATCACTTCCTCGGGCGCGAAGGGCTTGGGCAGATAGTCATCGGCGCCGCCTTCCAGCCCGGCCACCCGCTGCTGGGGGTCTCCGCGGTTCGAGAGCATGAGAACTCGCAAATGGCGCAGGCGGGAATCGGCGCGCATCCGGCGCAAAACTTCGATGCCGTTCAAATCGGGCAGCATGACATCCAGAATGACCACATCGGGACGGCACGCCGCCGCCTGCTCCAGCCCCTCTGCGCCGGTCAGCGCCGCCACGGTATCGAAATCATGGCGCGAGAGCAGCCCGCGAAGGAGTTCTTGAATATCAGGTTCGTCGTCAATGATGAGAATTTTGGGCATGGGTGTTACCAGAGCGGGAAACCAGAGCGTGAAATTAAGAGACGAGAAAGAATAAGCGTCAGCCGGAATTCTGATCTGCAGGAATGGAAAAGGGTGAATAGTATTGCACACGGGCATTTTATGAGGGTTTGATCCGGGGTTGGGTTTTCCCCTCACACTTGCGTTACAACCGGGGGTAAAGCCTATTTATTCCGCCGCAAATCAGTCATATTTGCGAGGTCGAATACCGATTTAATTGTTGTGATTTTTAATTCCTTTGAATTGCCCGGCCCAATCATACCGCCCCGGAAACACCCCTTCGCGCAGCCTGATTTTGTCAGGCAA
The DNA here is from genome assembly GCA_043777195.1 of Thermoanaerobaculia bacterium. Lineage (GTDB taxonomy): Bacteria > Acidobacteriota > UBA4820 > JAYVQF01 > JAYVQF01 > JAYVQF01. The sequence goes on along the minus strand of JAYVQF010000098.1, from coordinate 1,257 downwards.
ATCGCCGCCCTCCTGCAACAAAACGGGATCGAAGGGCGCTGCCTGGAAATGGAAGTGCTCGCGGAAGGCGTCGAGACGCCCGCACAGGCCGAATTCCTGAAGCTTGCGGGGTGCGACCGCGCGCAGGGGTTCTTCTTTCACCAGCCGATGACCCCGACCGAAGCGGAAAATTGCCTGACTTCCAGATCCTGACAAATCCTGAAAATTCAGCAGTGCCTGAAAATCAGGCCTTCTACCCCGCATTCGCCTCCGGCGTCGGCGCGCCTGATGGCCGGGAAAAACCCGGCGGACGGCTACGGAACCATCTTGGAATGGGTCGCGCAAATTTCCTTGATCGAGGATTCCGCATCCTGGGTGAAGCCCGCTCGGGGATAGGCGCAGAAAAGGGAAAATTGTTCCTTTTTACAGAACGCGTGCCAGAGATGTTCCAACTGCAAAGTGGCGCCGCTGTACCCCTTGGCCCAGAGCATGGCGACCATCTCGCCGAACGCCCGCACGGGTCGCCCGTTGCCGCGGGCGCGAACGATGAGATCACTGACCAGCTTTTCAAAAAGTTTATCGTCCGGCCATCCTCTGACGATGAATTTCGCCAGGACTTCCTTGGCGTCCAGGGGAATGTATTGGTCGCGGGCGCGTGCGGCTTCAAGGTTGATGCCCCGCAAACTCATCCGGCTGTTTAACGCGACGAGATGAGCTGCGGTGGCGATGACGATGACGCCCTCACCCCGTTTCAATCCGCCCGCCGCGAACCCCTCCAGCGTGTCCAGGAACACGCCTTCATTCGCGTAAATCTGCACCAGATGTTCACTGGGGGCGATCTCGCCCCAGAAGACTTCGGGGTTATTTCGGGAAACTTCTGCATTGATGTTCGTGGTGCTCATGATGACTCTCCAAAAATCGGGTGTTGCCGCGGGGCTATTTTATTCTGCGCTGCGGATTCAGGAAAATTGACGGACTGTATTTGCATGGACATTTGCACGGAATAATGATCGGATTTGTCATTGCAAATTGCAAGTGTTTTTTGCGTTACGCCTCCCGATAGTGCCGGGTAAAAATTAAACATTCAAGCGGGCCGAAAATGGATTTTATATTCACGGTTTTACATTCGGCGTGTTCGCGTAAATAAATTGCCGAGATTTTCGGGCCCGTGAGAAACACTTAGGGGTCGTAAAGAAATTAAATGAACAAAGATGACTGCCGAGTCGCCCGAATGGCGAGGCGCGAGAAGCGCGCATGCCCGAAGGCATGTAAGCGACG
>JAYVQF010000097.1:0-9183 GCA_043777195.1 Thermoanaerobaculia bacterium | reverse complement strand
GGTCGAAGCCGAACAGCTCTTTGCCCGCGAAAATATGGTACCCATCAGGAATCTCCACGCTGATTTCGAGGCGGCCGCCGGTAATTGCCAGCACCGGTTCGAGTTTGGGCGGAGGAGGAGGCTCCGGCGCGGCGCGCAGCGCGATTCCGGCGAAAACCGGGGACAGCAGCAACAGGGCGCGAATTATTTTTTTCATGGCGTGCAATTGAATTCTCCGGCGGCGGTGCGCGCGAGCAGCCGGGCATAGCGCTGCGCGAGATATTTTCCCACAGGCCCCGGCGCTGCGGCGGAATTCGGCTGAAGAACGCCGCAGACGCCATCCCCCGAGAGGCCATCACCCGAGACCCGATCCCCGAAGACAATCACCGCGGGCATCGGCCCCTTGACCGCGGAGGTCACGAATAGTTCCGCAGCGGACGCCAATTCCTGCAACACAGCCTCCCGCGCAATTATTTCCCGGCCCGCCATGCGCAGTTCCGCCAGTGTCCAGTCCAGCATCACGCCGGGCAAGGCCGGGCCGGCGGGATGATAAATCCGGCCATCCGCGTCGCTCCACAACAAATTGGAGCGCGTGGTTTCGGTAACGACCCCGTCGCCGCGCCGCAGGATGGCTTCCCCCGCGCCGAATTTTTCAGCCTGCGATTCCCGTTCGCGCAGTGTGGCATCCCGCAATTTGAGATGGGCCCGGGTTCTCTCGCTGCCCGGCGGGGCGGGCCATAGCCGGATCGGCGTGGGCAATTGCAGGGGCTCCGGATCGATCAATCCCCGCAGGGCATTTTCCTTAAGCCACAAGCGCAAGGAAATTCTCGCCCGAATTTCTCCGCCCGACTCTTTCGCCGCGGTGCCGATCAGCCGTTGCCAATCGGCTGCAGCGGGGGGAGTCGGCCATCGCAGTTCACGGCAACTCGATTCCAGGCGCGCTTGATGGGCCGCGGCCAGAAGCGGGTTTCCGCCGGCCGTGCGCAGCGTGGTGTAGAGAACGGGCTCGTTCGACCCGGCGCCGTCAAGTAATTCCGGTTCCCCTCCGGCGACATCCACAGAGACCGCATGCCATTCGCCGTGTTGATAATGCCAGCGAGTCAGCGCCACCGGTGTGCCTCCGTCAGGGCATTTTCGAGCGCCGCCGCTTTCGCGCGCAGTTCGCGCCATTCAGACGCGGGCCTCGAGTCATAAACGATACCGCCGCCCGCTCCCCATGTGGCGAGCTGATCGGCTCTTCCGCCGGAGAGGCTGCGAGAGCGGCCGCGAGTGAGGGTGAGGGTGCGAATGAGGATGTTGAAAACCCCTTCGCCGTCATGGAGCCAGCCGAACGAGCCGGTGTAATACCCGCGCGCGCAGGGTTCAAGTTTTCGCAGCGCGGCGGTGACCGAAAGCTTCGGGCAGCCGGTGATGGTTCCGCCGGGAAATGCCGCCCACAGCGCATCCAGCGCATCGCGGTCCGGGGCGGCAGAAGCTTCGACGGTCGAAACCAGCGACAGCACCCGGGCATGTCGTTCCACCACCCGCCGGCGAGTGACGCGCACTGAACCGAACTGCGCGACCCGCCCGAGATCATTGCGCATGAGATCCACCAGCATCTCATGTTCGGCTCGGCATTTCGGGTCGCCGCCCAGGGTCGCGGCCAGGCGCCGGTCGGCCGCCGGCGTTGCACCGCGCGGCACGCTGCCCGCGATGGGACGGGCTCGCATCCGGCCGGCGATGGATTCCACCAGCAATTCGGGGGAGATGCTGATCAGTTCCAGATCGCCCAGCTTGAGATGAAAACCGTAAGCGGGGTGCGCGGCAAGGTTGAGCCGGTCCGCCAGCGCCAGCGTGTTCCAGTCCCCTTGCCGCGCGAATTGCCGGGTGAGATTCGCCTGGTAATAATCACCCGCCTTGATCGCGGCGCGGATTTTTCCGACCCCCGCGGCGTGCGCTGTCCGTGCCGCCTGCGCCGGGGCCGGACGGCGGAATGCTGGAGCATTCAGGCCAGCCGCAGTGAGGAATGCGGCGAACGACTTTGGCGACGATTCATCAAGCTCAGGGTCGGAGTCAGAAAAATCCACCGCCAGCAGCTCCGGCAGCTTCTGCAGCGCGGGCCGGCGACGCGGCAGCTGTTCCAGCCGGTCTGCGAATTCGTAGCCCACCAGAAGCCACCAGCGGCCGCGGCGCAGCGTTTTATTAAGCGCCGTCAAGCTATACGGCGTGGTCGCCAGCCCCCGTCCCGCCCGCCATTCCAGCAATTGCCCGCCGCGCAATGCGAGCGCCCGTGCCGGCCGGCTGAAAAACGAAACAGGCTGCCGCCAGCGTGAGCCGAACGGCAGCCTGAGAAAGGCGGAAGCATCGGCAATCCGGTTCACTTCCGTTCGCATAATTTAATGGCGGCCGGTGCTACATCCGTTCCAGATAATCGCCGGTGCGGGTGTCGATCTTGATTTTATCGCCCTGGTTGAGATGCAGCGGCACCAGCACGGTGGCGCCGGATGCAATCTTGGCCTGCTTGGTGGCGCCGGTGGCGGTGTCGCCCTTGTAGCCCGGCTCGGTCTCCATGATTTCCGCGACGATGAAATTCGGCGGCTCGACATTGACCGCGCGGCCGTTGTAAAAAAGCACGCGGCATTCGAGGTTTTCCAGCAGGTAGCCCTTGTTTTCGCCGATGGATTCCTCCGGCAGCGCGACCTGTTCGTAGTTGGTGCTGTCCATGAAGTGAAAGCCCTCGGCGTCGGCGTACATGAACTGCATCGTCTTGTCTTCCACATCGGCGGCTTCAAAGGTTTCCGTGGTGCGGACATTGCGCTCCAGGATTTTGCCGTTGAGGAGGTTTTTCAGGCGCGTGCGCACGAAGGAGTTGCCTTTGCCCGGCTTGATGTGCTGGCACTCGATGATGATGAAGGGTGCGCCTTCGACGATGAGTTTCAGGCCTTTGCGGAATTCGGTGGTGCCGACCATAACGGGGAATCTCCTTGCGGATGTTGTTAAACGCGGGTGGAATGTTGAAGCAAATGGTATAGAAATTCGAAGTCAAGCGCGACCGGGGCCGCAGCCGCACAGGGACAGGATTGCCATCCCTTCAGCCTCGGAACTGGATCCGGGCGGGCGGGGATTCAGCGTAAATCGTCGGCAATGCCGGGCAGAATCCGGCGCAATTGAAAGCGGGCCCGGGCCATGAGGCCGGTCCCGTGCACCAATCCCAGCGCGAAGTAGTCGGCGGCGATCGGCTCGATCAGGATGCGATGACCGTCAGTTTCCACGATCATGCCGCTCAGAGCGCCCATTTTAGCGTCCACGAGCCGGTTTTGCAGTCCCTTGACCACATCGGCGAATTCCGCCGCCAGGGTGGAGGCGTCGAATTCACCGCGGGTTTCCATGTCGAGGGGGATGCCGTCGCGGCCGACCACAGCGACGCCGGTCAGGTCGCGGCAATTGTTGAGCAGCTCTCGCAGGCGGGGCTTAAGCATTGCGTTCTTTCCGGATCGTGGTCAGCCAGCTCTGCAAGGAAGCGATCTTGCGCTGCCTCTCCCGCGAAGGCAGCCTGAGAGGCGGCTCAGCGGCCCGCAGGCTGCGGCCGGTGCCTTCCGCCTGCAGCGATTCAATGCGGCTGCGGATGCGCGCGTCCGCAGGGGACTGCAGCAGCAACCGCTCGTAGATGGTGATCGCCTTGCCGAAATGGCCCTGAGTCACATAGATTTCCGCCAGGGTTTCGGTGGTGAATTCTTCGGCCGGTTCGGAGGCCTCGTCGTCGGCCAAATACGATGACATTCGGCCGGGCGCCGGATAGTCTGCCCCGCCCGTTTTCGTCAATGGAGCGGTCATGCGTGCGGACGGCGGCGACGGCGCGGCTGGCGTCTGCGCCGGTACATCCGCCGCGAGCATGTCCCCGAACGGGTTTTCGCCCAGTAAATCGGCAGGGGCACCTGCGGCGTCGGCCAATTCAGGGGCGGTCAGCGGAGTCTCAAACTCGGGTTCATTTTCCAATGCGTTCGTAGGGCCTGGATACGCGAGTACCGACGGGGCAGCCGCTGTGGGCGCCGCGATACGCAGTGTCGCCGCCGAGTCTGCTGCGCCCGACGGCGTGACCCCGGCGGCCGTAGGAGTCGGGCTCGTGGAGGTAGGATCAACCGGGGCGGTTCGCGTGGCGCCTAGGTCTTCAGGGTGCGGCGACGCGCGGCCGGGCAGGGAATTCATGTCTTCCAGGGTTTCCACTTCAAGTTCCGGTTCAGGCACCGGAGGCGATAGTTCGATCACCCGCTGCTGCGCCAACCGATCCAGGGGATCGAAAATCAGGATGATTTTGTAATGTTTAAGCGAGAGCTCCGGCCTGCCGCCCCGGTAATTCAGGTCGGCGAGAAGGCGGTTGACTTTCAAATTTTCAGGCTCAAGGTCAAAAAGACGGTTGAGCTGCGTGGCGGCCTTCTCGTCGGCGCCCGACTTCATCAGCAGTTCAGCCAGCAGCAGGCGCGCCGGTGAGAGGGCGGGATTCTGACCCAGCCCCTTCTCCAGCACTTCGATTGCGCCGGGAAAATCCCCATCCGCACGCAGCGCTTCCGCCAGCTGGAAAAAAACCCGGCCCTTCGGCTGTTTTTCCCAGGCGGCGCGAAGCTCTGCGATGGCCGGATCGCTCATGACATCAACCGGGGAAATCGCGGATGACGAAGCGGGTGCTCGCCTCAGCGGACTCCATCGTCTGGCCGCGCAGCGTGTGGCCTTTGAGCTTCACGAAAAGAGTTCCGGAAATCGTATCGTTGGTTCCCGAGAGCCGGCGAAGATATTGTGCCTTGAGCGCCGCCGGGATGGCCTGAATGAAGACGGTGCCGCCACCGGCGTAACTCACCGTCGCGTTGTAAACCGGCACCGTGGAATAAAGCGTGGCGCAAGGCGCTTCCCGGGTGGCCCCGGGGCAGAGCAGGCCCGCCGTATCATTTTCCACAGACAGATAAAAACTGGAACTTTCTATGACCGTGGTGTCATCGGTCACCAGGCTGAGATCGCCTGCGGTCGTGTACAGGCTGGCGTAAGTCTGCAAAAAAGTGGCGCTGTACTCACCGCCGCTGACCACATCGATCAAAACCGGATTGCCTGCGATCGCGTCAATTCGCATGGCGACATCGGTGGGAAAGCTGTTGCTGCGTTTCTTGCAGCTGACTGCGGGCAAGAGCACGAAGAACAAAATTACGCCGGCCAGCCGCCGGATGGAAGGAAGTCGGAAATTAGGCATCACAGCAAAGACTACACGCCCCGGTGCCGGGTCGCAACCGGAGGACGGGGCGTGAATTGCTTGGTGTTTAGAAATTAACGGAGAATCTTGGGGGTGATGAAGATGAGCAGTTCAGCATTGCTACGCGTGCGGGTGCGGTTCTTGAACAGCCAGCCCAGAACCGGGATGCGGTCGAGAACCGGGACTCCGGATTGCGAGACGCCTTCCTGAACCGAAGAGACGCCGCCGATGACCGCCGTATCGCCGTCGCGCACCTTCAATTTTGTAGTGGCTTTGCGGCGGAAAACCGGCAGCGATGATGAACCCCCAACCGAACGGAAACTACCAAGATCCAAGCGATCATTCGTGATGTCTATATCCATCGCCACATTGCCGTCGGAAGTGATCTGCGGCTTGATCTTCAAATCCAGAACGCCTTCTTTCGAAGTGATGGTGCAGGTTTGTCCATTGCAGGTGGTGAAGGTAAATTCTTGACCCGCGCGGATTTCAGCCGAGGAATTGTTTTCCACGGATATGGAAGGACTGGAGAGCAGTTTGGCCCGGCCTCTGGCTTCTTGCGCGTTGATGAAGAAATCCAGCGAAAAGGAACCGGAGTGATTGGCGATGATCAGATCGAGAAAGCCGGCCGTTGCGGTGCCCGGGTTGAGCGAGCCAAATTGTCCGGTGGTATTGGGGAAGCGGTCGGGTGTGGTGCTGCCATTGCCGCGCAGCCAGCCGCCGGTTATATTCATGCCGAAGGTATCGCTGAAACTGGAGTTCGCTTCCACCACCCGGGCTTCGATACGAACCTGCGGTTCGGCGACATCCAGATAGTTGATCAGCTTTTCCAGCTTGGAAAAGTTGCTGGGGATTTCCGAGATGATCAAGCTGTTGGTGCGGTCATCGACCACCATGGTGGCGCGCGCAGTGACATTTTGCGCCAGGATTTTCTGTAAGTCCGCGGCTTTTGCATAAGAAATCCGGCGAACGCGCGTGATGGGTTTTTCGGTTTGTTTTTGCAATTCCTGGTTCGCGAGAAATTGCTTCTGCTGTGCGATGATTTCAGACTGGGGCGCGATCCAGACCACGCCGCCTTGGTAGATGTAATCCAGCCCGAGATTGCGCAATATGATGTCCATCGCCTGATCCCAGGGGACATTTTCGAGATTCACCGTCACCTCGCCCTTGACCGAGGGGTGAACGATGAAGTTCAGATGGGAGATTTCGTGGAAGTATCGGATGACATCCAGCACATCGGCATTTTTGAAGGTAAATGAAATGGGTTTTCCGGTCCAGCGTTGGTTGGGATCTTCCAGCGTCTTGGAAGAGAAGTTGCCATGGCCGGAAGCGTTGCCTCCACCCAGGGTCACGCTGCCTGAATCCGCCGCTTCCCGCAGGCCGTGACGGTAATCAGCAGGCAATTGATTGATGGGGTTTTCATCAAACAACTTCGCGGCCGTCGCCGCGTCGATGTCGCGTACTTCCAAGGGTGCGAGAGGCTTTTCTGCGGCCTTAAACACCGGAAGCACAGCCAGAGCCGGCGGGCTTGAAACCGAGGGGGCGGCTGCAGCGGCCTGAAGGACATTTTGCACCGCCGGATTGGCGGCGACGGGTGCGGGCTCAGGACGGTTTGTAACGGGCGGAGTTGCAACTGCAACCGCAACGGTTTCCCGCGGGTTGATTTCGATGACTGCGCCATGGGCGGTCTGGCGAACCGTATAGCGAACCGTTTGATTGAGATCAAGCACTACGCGCGCTACATCGGGTCCGCGGCTGAACTGACCGACACGGATTCCTTTCACATCATTGCCCGTGACCGATAGTTGACGGGTTTGGCTGCGCTCTATGACACCGGGCAGATCAATGGCCATGCGGGTGGGGTTTTCGATGAGCTGGACGGACGGCCTGAGTACGCCGTTCGCTTCAAGCCGAATGGTGCCATCGACCCATTTGATATTCGTCAGGCGATTGGCTACAGGACTTTTTACGGTCAAGGGAGCGGCCGAAATTTTAGTTTGCACGGGTTCAGAAATCGCGGCAGCAGGTTCTGAAATTGCGGCTGCCGCGATTTCAGTTGCCGGCTCGCTTGCGCCGATTGAAGCCGTATTAATCGGCAACGGTACGGCTTCACCGGAAGGCACCGGCACTTCCGGGTGTTGAGTCGTGGCGACTTCCTGGGTCCGGGTATTGACGACCAGAGTATGCACCATGTCCGTTGGCTGATCCAGTTCGGGTAACGATCCTCTGGGGCCCACGACCACATTCAACTCATTGCCCCGGCGAAGCACGCGGAAATCGGCATCGGCATTGCGCTGGAGGATCAGCCGGAGTTGCTTGCGTTCGGTTCCACCAAGAGGCGCTTCCGTCACGACAACTGCGCTGATGATGCCCGCGCCTTTGACCGACAAGGGGAGCGATCCTATCGCTACATCCGGGATATCGACCACGATGCGGTCGCCGTCGGAGGTATAGGCGGTGTGATCCGTAATGGGCTCGCTGGCGGCGATGCGGAGTGTCGCGCCGCTGCCGGTCGCCGCCACGCTGATGGCGGTGGCGACATTTTTGCCGGCTGGCGCGTCACCGCGGGCCGCCCCCGCGAACGAGAACGCGGTGAGACAGACGAGGGTCAGGTGGCGGGTGGTAATCATGATCGGCCTTCTCCTTAATCCTGCAGGGTGATCCGGTTATTTGCCTGGACGGGCGGCGAGATCGGGCGGTAGCCCGCGCAAGCAGCGATACACATCTTTGTAGGGACGCAATGAATTCTGATCCTGGGGAATATCCTGCCGCCACTTCACGCAGCTGGTTTTGGAATCGATCTCCAGAACTTTGGCGTCGCCGCACTGATCTCCCACTTTGACGAAATAGGGTTTGTTTTCAGCGCTGAGCATGGCCACGCTGATACCCAGCGTATTGGTGACGCCGGTCAACTGTAGCTCTTCCAATTTGAACTTGGCGCAGCCGGTTTTTGCAGCTCCCTCAATAGTGCATTCGCGAAGATGCGCGGCGCGATATTTAATATTACTACAGTCCAATTTCGTCGGGTAAAAAGGATCCTGTTCGCCCAGGTGGTCATAGAGTAGATTGCCTTGAAGCAATGAATCGCTTTCCTCACCCGTGGGCAGGCCGGTTATCGTGGTGGTGGTGGTCGTCGTCGTCGGGGTTGCGTTTGCCGGTGCCGGGCTCGCCGCAGTAGTTGTCGTATTTACTGCGACCGCCGCATGGGCGGCAGCCATCGGACGGGTCGCGGTCTGGGCTAGCAACCAGCCCGAAAACAGGATGCCGGCAAAGGCCGTATAAGCAGAAAATCGAAAGGTCATGGTCATAATGTCTCCTGAAGGGCGGCTAGGATGCCTGACCTTTATGGGCGGGCGAGGTCGCTTCCGGGGGAGGAATGGGCTTTTGCAGATATGTCGCGGCTTCAAAGTCGGCGGCCACTTTCTTTCCGCCTTGCCCGCCTTCGCTGCTGCGTTTCATCGAAACATTGCGAATGGTGATGATGCGGCGAAACCGGCCGATTTTATCGAAATAGATCGCAATGTCGTGGTAACCGCCGGTCACCGACATTTTCATCGATTCTTCAGTGTAAAAACCATGATCCGCAGTGCCCGGTTGAGGATCCAGTTTGAGAATACGCAGGTTGGATTCCTGGGCGACGCGGTTCAGGTTGGAGATGGTTTTGCCGATCTCAGCTTGAACCGGCATGAAGCCCTTCAGGCTTTCCAGGGTGCTATTCATGCTTTCGATCTGTTTTTGCAGTTCAGCGCTGTGGGCTTCCGCCTGTTTGGCTTCATCAAGCTTTTTGACCAATTCTGCGTTTTTTGCCTTCTCGCTGTTGAGTCGATCCATTTCCGGGCTGAGATATGAGCTATAGATCAAGTAGCCGCCCAGCATTGAAGCGATCAGGAGAACGGCGAAAATAACGATCGGGTTTTTCATGGGGTCACCCCGGCGCCGCTGATGCTGGCGAAACTGACATCGAGTTCAAATTCACGCCCCTCAAGGCCTGA
>JAYVQF010000096.1:0-9192 GCA_043777195.1 Thermoanaerobaculia bacterium | reverse complement strand
AAGAAATCGCCCTGCTCGACCATGCGAGCCGGATTGTGCTGGAGGTTCTAGAAGACCTCCGGCCCGCCGTGCGTCCGGGCATATCAACCGGCGAACTCGATCGTCTGGCGGAAGCGGGCGTCATCCAGCGCGGCGGAAAACTGGCCTTCAAAGGTCTTTATGGGTTCCCCGCCACCATCTGCATTTCCATCAATGAAGAGCTGGTGCACGGCATTCCCAGCCCCACGCGCATCCTGAAAGCGGGCGATATTATTTCACTCGACATGGGCGCGATTTACGAAGGGTTCTACGGCGACGCCGCCATCACGCTGGGCGTGGGCGACATTTCCGTGGAGGCGCAGCAGCTCATCGAAACCACGCGCCAGTGCCTTTACCGCGGCATCGCGGCGGCGCAGCCGGGCGGCCGCATCGGCGACATCGGCGCGGCCATCCAGCCCTTCGCGGAAGAGCGCGGCTACAGCGTCGTCCGGGATTATCTCGGCCACGGCATCGGCCGAAAATTACACGAGGCGCCCCAAGTGCCCAACTACATCGGCGGCCCCGATGCGGGCAAGAAAATCGTTCCCGGCCTGGCGCTCGCCATCGAACCCATGATCAACTGCGGCAGCGCCGACACGGTGAAACTGGGCGATGACTGGACAGTCGCCACGCGTGACGGCCGGCTGTGCGCCCATTTTGAACATTCGCTCATCATCACCGCGGCGGGGCCGCGCATTCTCGGTCTTGATCCGGCGGAAAGCGATTCCCGCCTGAAACTGGCCGCCTGAGCTTTCAGCTTATACATCGACAGCGTATACACCGAGGAATTTGTGGCCAAAGAAGAAACCATCCAAGTCAACGGCAGCGTGCTCGAAGCCCTGCCCAACGCCATGTTCCGCGTCGAGCTGGAAAACCAGCATGTGGTGCTGGCCCACATCTCGGGCAAGATGCGCAAACACTTCATCAAAATCCTTCCCGGCGATTCGGTCATGGTTGAACTGACCCCCTACGATCTCAACCGCGGCCGCATTATTTACCGCGCAAAATAAATTACGCATTTTCCCCCCTTAACCTGATCCCTAACCCCTGTTTCCCAAGGAACCTGTCATGAAAGTCCGCCCCTCCGTCAAGAAGATGTGCCCGAAGTGCAAGACCCTGCGCCGTTCCGGCGTGGTTCGTGTGATCTGCGAAAACCCGAAACACAAGCAGCGCCAGGGCCGCTAAAGCGCGTCCCGTCGTTCACGCTATCCCCCGATTTTTCTCAGGAGTTTTTCCCATGGCCCGTATTTCCGGCGTCGATCTGCCGCTCAAAAAGCGCGCTTTCATCGGCCTCACCTACATCTATGGCATCGGCCGCGTCCGCGCCGAGCAGCTTCTCGCCACCGCCAAGGTGGATCGCATGAAGAAAATTGAAGAGCTCAGCGAGGACGAAGTTTCCCGTCTGCGTAACCTCATCACTGAAGAGGGGCGAATCGAGGGTGATCTGCGCAAGGAAGTGCAGCTCAGCATCAAGCGCCTGGTGGATATCGGCTCCTACCGCGGCCAGCGCCATGTCAAGCGCCTGCCGGTTCGCGGCCAGCGCACCCACACCAACGCCCGCACCCGCAAGGGCGCCCGCGGCTTGGCCATCAAAAAGAAAGAACTCGCCACCAAGTAGGCATAAGGAAATAACCCATGGCTGACATTGAAACCCCGACCGAAGAAAAGCCGGTCAAAGCAAAAGCGGACAAGCCGGCCAAGGCCGCCGTCGCCAGCCCGGAAGGCGCGGCTGCCGTTCCCGCCGTCACTGCGCCGACTGCCAAAAAGGGTAGCAAGCGCATCGTGCCGTTAGGCCGCGTGACCGTGCTCGCGACTTTCAACAACACCCTGATCTCGATCGCTGATCCGGACGGCCATGTCCTCAGTTGGTCAACCGGCGGTGCAGAAGGCTTCAAGGGCACCCGCAAGGGCACCCCTTACGCCGCCCAGATCGCCGCCGCCAACGCCGCGCGCAAAGCCAAGGATTACGGCCTGCGCGAAGTGGATGTCGTGGTCAGCGGCCCGGGCGCCGGCCGCGAATCCGCGGTGCGCGCATTGCAGATGGCCGGCTTCAACATCCGCACCATCAAAGATGTCACCCCCATCCCCCATAACGGCTGCCGCCCGCGTAAAAAGCGCCGGGTGTAGGCCATCCATTTATTTATTGGGGAGCCTCAAAGCTCCCCGATCTCGCCGGCTCCGGCTGGCGGGCGAACGACATCGGGCTCACGCCCATTGAAGTTCAATCCACCGCATGAAGCTCTTCTTTATTGAACAGCGGACGCGGTTCCGGAATCCCCCGGGATTCCACACAGGCGCGGAAAATCACTTTCGCGCTTCGTTCAGCCCCCGGCGCCCGCGGACCATCGGGCCCGGTGACAGGAGATTTTCATGGCCCGTCATACACTCTCAGTTTGCAAGCTCTGCCGCCGTGAAGGCGTCAAGCTTTACCTCAAAGGCGAGCGCTGCTTCAAGGACAAGTGCGCGGTCGAACGGCGCAAAACGCCGCCCGGTCAGCACGGCAAGCGCCGCACCAAGCTCACCAAGTACGGCATCCAGCTGCGCGAAAAGCAGAAGGTCAAGCGCATCTACGGCCTGCTCGAGCGCCAGTTCCGCGTCTATTTCGATCGCGCCAGCCAGATGAAAGGCAAGACCGGCGAGACGCTGCTGGGCATGCTGGAGAAGCGCATGGACAATGTCGTCTTCCGCATGGGCCTCGCGCCCTCACGCGCCATGGCGCGCCAGCTGGTGACCCACGGCCACATCCTGCTCAACGGCAAGCGCCTCGACATCGCGTCGGCGCAGGTCAGCAGCGGCGATGAGATCGGCATCGCCGGCAGCCTCAAGGAAAACACCCATGTCAAGGGATCCTTCGAGACCGCCCGCGGCCGCGGCGTGGTGCCGGAATGGCTGAGCGTTGACACCGCCAATCTCACCGCCCGTGTGGTGCGTGAGCCGGCGCGCACCGACATCGCCTACCCGATCACCGAACAGTTGATCGTCGAACTCTACTCCAAATAATCGCAGACGGCCGGCCGGAACGCAGTCTTCACCGGCTGCGGCCGACTCGCCGCTTGTTTTTCAGCGCCCCTCACAGCTTAATGCCAAGATTCCGCCTGCACCCGCGGGCGGCGGCTCACTCTTCCGCGTGCAGCGAATTTCTCGCTCAGAAGCGGATGTTTCAGGAGTTTCCCCATGGATCAGAACGCTTTCCAGATGCCCAAGCGGCTGGAATACACCGCCAAAACCCTCACCCCGACCTTCGGCGAATTTTTCGCCCAGCCCTTTGAAAAGGGTTGGGGGGCCACTGTCGGCAACGCGCTGCGCCGCGTGCTGCTTTCGTCCGTCGAAGGCGCGGCCGTCTGTGCCATCCGCGTCGAGGGCGTGCTGCATGAATTCACCTCGGTGCCCGGCGTCTATGAAGATGTCACCGACATCATCCTCAATCTCAAGCAGCTGCCGGTTGCGCTCAACAGCGACGCGCCGCAGATGATCGTGCTGGAAGTCAAGGGCCCCAAGAAAGTCACCGCCGGCGACATCCAGTGCCCGCCGGAAGTGCAGATTCTCGACAAGAACCTGCCCATTTGCACCATCAACGAAGAAGGCACCCTGCGCATGGAAATGCTGGTGCGCCGTGGCCGCGGTTACAGCCCGGCGGAAGCCAACTTCGACCCCTCGCTCGACAAGGGCTTCATTCCCATCGACGCAATTTTTTCCCCGGTCAAGAAAGTTCGTTACTTCGTGGAAAATGCCCGCGTCGGCCAATCCACCGATTACGACAAGCTCACCATTGAAGTCGGCACCAACGGCGTCGTGACCCCGGCTGACGCGCTCGCGGAAGCGGCGCAGCTTTTGAAAGATCACCTCCTGCTGTTCCTCAACTTCGAGTCCGGCGAAATGGAAAAGCCCGCGGCCCCCGCCATTCCCGAAGACGCGAACTTGTCCGATTTCGACCGCATGCTGCTCACCCCAATCGAAGAGCTTGAACTGTCCGTTCGCGCCTACAACTGCCTCAAGAACGCGGAGATCCGCAACCTGCGCGACCTCGTCGTGAAGGAAGAAATGGAACTCCTCAAAACCAAGAATTTCGGGCAGAAAACCCTCAAGGAAATCAAGGCGCTGCTCGTAGAAAAAGACCTGTCGTTGGGCATGACCCTGTAGGGTCTGTCATTCCCCCGGAGAAACTTCCATGCGTCACAATGTTGCCTTCCGCAAGCTCGGCCGCAATACCGCGCACCGCGCGGCCCTGCTCAAAAACCTCACCATTTCGCTCTTCACCCACGAGCGCATCCGCACCACGCTGCAAAAGGCCAAGGAGTTGCGCTCCTACGCCGAAAAGATCATCACCCTCGCCAAGCAGGACACCCTGCACGCGCGCCGGCAGGCCTACGCCAAGCTCGGCAGCCACCAGCTGGTGCAGAAACTGTTCGGGGAGATCGCCCCGGTTTATGCCCAGCGCCCCGGCGGCTACACCCGCATCTACCGCCTGGGCGAACGGCGCGGCGACAACGGCCAGCTCGCGCTGATCGAACTCGTGGACCGCGAACCCCAGATCACCGCCATCGCCGACTCCGCGCGCAAATCATCGAAAGCGCCGGCCAAAGTCAAGAAAGCGGTGGGCGAGAAACCCGTGAAAGAAGCCAAAGCGCCCAAAGCGCCTAAAGCCCCCAAAGAACCCAAGGCCGCCAAAGCGGCGCACAAGATGAAACCGGCCAAAGCCAAGAGCAAGTAAAGCTTTTTCACCAGAGGGGGCGTTTTACGCCTCCATTGCGCGGCCCGGTGGATTAACATTCCAGCGGGCCGTTGCCATTTGCGAGAGTCCCACGCTCGCCGAATCTTCGCAAACGAACCCAAGGATGTTTGTCATGTCCCTTGATTTCATTCGGCACACCCGGAAAATCGCGCTTCTCGTTACCGCCGTCGCGGGACTGTCCTTCGCTGTTCCCGGCTTGCATGCGCAGGATTACAGTCCGCCGCCGCCTGAAGATGAATGGAGCCAGCCGAAAAGCCGGCGCATCGCGGAAATCGTCATCGGCGGTTCCGGCGTGAGTTACTCGGTGGGCAGCACCAGCTGCAGCTATTACTACAACACTTGCGTCAATTACTCCAACTTCGATCTCAAAAGCACCTTCACCCCGAGGGTGTCGCTGCACTTTTTTCCCGTCCGCCATTTTCAGGTCAACCTCAGCTACGAAATGCCGGAACCCAAAGCCACCACGACGGCGCAGGATTACTACGGCAAAACCTACGAGGCCGATCTGGGCAAACTGAAACTCCGCCGCCTGTCGGTGACCGCGCTCTACCGCTATCCCCGGCGCAATTTCGATTTTTATCTCGGCGGCGGGCTCGACGCGCATATCAACACGGGCTTTGACACCGACCCGCAGTGGCAGTGCCTCAACCCGAATCCCCGGCCGACGGATCCCGGATATCCCAGCGCCTGCACCCTGGGCGACAACATCACCGCCGAAGCGGGAACGGGTTTTCACCTCACCATGGGCGTGGACATCCGCATGAGCCGGAGCATTTACTTCAACATTGAAGGCAACGGACGCAGTTTCGACACCGCTTTCACCTATCGTTCCAAGAACGGCAATACCACCCAGAATACCGGCTTGAAACTCACCGACAAAGTCACCGAGGGCAGTCTCGCGTTCGGCGTCGGTATTCGCTTCTAAATTTTGCCAAATCGCCTATGAGTTCGCGACGAAAGCTGTAAGCTTCCGCCGTGAATCTCGTCGGCAATCTGGAAGATCTGCCGCTGACCGACATCCTGCAGATCGTCCACCTGTCCCGCCAGACCGGCACGCTGGAGATCAGCCAGGATGGCGGCCTGATCAGCCTGCTTTTTCGCCAGGGGAAAGTGGTGGACGCCAGCGCGCCGGGCAGCCTGGCGCGCGCCTTTCAGCTCCTCCAACGGCGCGGGCTGATTGATGAAGAAGAAGCGCTGAGACTGCATCGGGAACAGGCGGGCGATGCCCTGCACTGGGCGGAACGGGTGGTGGCTTCCGGGCTGGTTTCCGCGCCTCTGCTCAACCAGGCGCGTGAAGAATGGATCAAGGCGGAAATTGCCGCGCTGATGGACTTGCGCCACGGCGAATTCGTCTTTCGCCTCGCCGGCGACGCCAGCCCCGCGCTTCCATCGCCGTCGCCGTCAGCGGGCATTTCGCCGCATAGCATCACCGGCGACACCGTGCAGTTCAGTTTTTCCTCGACCGAACAAAGGGTCACCGCCGATCCGCCAGATCCGCGCGTTGATACGGGGCCGATTGCGCCGCTCGACGACGCCACGCGTCTGAAGCGAAGCACCAATGAGGTTCCCATCAAACCCCGCCATGCCGTCACCGATGAAGCGGCGATGGATGTGCACCGCCGCCCCACCGGTCCGATGGCGGTCGTCAGCGTCGCGGAAGTGCTCAAGAAAATCTCCGGTGAAATACCGCCTGCTCCCCCGAGCTACGGAGGTGCGCTCAACCTCCGAGCCGCAGGGATGGATGTGCCGCCGCTGATTGCAGGGGTCATTGTTGAAACGGGCCTTCATGGACTGTCCGACCCCGAAGAAATGGATGAGGTGGAAGATCTGCCGTCTTCCGCCGAACTGGAAGAAACGGATGCGCCTGCCCAAAATGCGGACCAAGATATTCCGGCCGCGGGAGAATTGCCGCATGCGCTGCACGGCACCTGCATCGCGCTGGCGCTGGCCGATCTGTCGCTGGCGGAAGCGTGCAACCGCGAGTTGACCCTCGCCGGCGCGAGAGTGCTGCGTTTGCCGCCCGAACAAATCCGCGGCTGGCTCGCGAACGCGCCCCAGCCCGCCTTTCTGGTCGTGGATGCGCTTCTACCGGGCGCCGGCCCCGGCGGCGGCGTGGAGATTGCGCGCATGGCGGAATCCCTCCAGGCGAACATTCCCGTCATCACCCTGCTGCCCGCGGGCGTTGAAGGCCTCGCGTCGCGCGCGGCGGGGCTCGCCCATCTGCTGGTGCGGCCCGATCCCGTGCACATTCCGCTGGCGAAATTGGAACCCCGGCTGCACGCGTTCGCACGGGAAGTCGGACGCAAAATTCTGTCGCTCCGATCCGTTCAACCGCGCGACGAAATCGCCGATCTCGCCGCTTCACTGGGCGCAGATCAAAACGAGGCGGTGTCGGTCAGCGACCCGATGACCATGCTGCGCGCGCTCATCGGCGAATTGCAAACTTATTCCTCTCCGGAAGTCTCATTGCTGGTGCTGCGTCTGGCCGCGGAATATCTGGAGCGGGCGGTGCTGCTGCTGGTCACCCGCGACGAACTGCTGGGCATGGGCGGCTTCGGCACGACCGGGCTGGATGAACCCATGGCGGTGCTGGTGCGCCGTATCCGCACGCCGCTGGAAGGCCATCCGCAATTCGCCGGCCGCGCCACTTCGCCGGCGGGTTATCGCGGCCCGCTGGGGGCGGAGAGCAAATTTTTTCTCGCCGCGCTAGGCACGCTGACCCCCGAAGAAGGCGTCTTCCTGCCCATCACCAGCCGCGGCAAGGTGTTCGCGGTGCTCTACGGCGACAATGCCCGCAGCGGCCGCCCCATCGGCGATCTCATGGGTCTTGAGATTTTCGCGGCGCAAGCCGGCATCGCCATGGAAAACTCCATGCTCCACCGCGAACTCGACCAGGCGCGAAAAAATTCGGGCTGAAGCCGGCTGCCGCGATGGGATTCAGAATAAACAAAATCCGCTCGCTGCTGCTCGCGGCCTTGGCCATCTTTGTCGTGGTGAAATGGGTGCATGCGCCCAAGACGCGTTCACCGGCGCATGCCAACCCACTTCCGCGCGGCACGGTGCGGGTGGAAGTCGGGGATCTCAAGGCGGAATCAACGGCATCTGCCGCCGCCCCGACTATGCCGGAATCTCGGGCAGGATCAGCGGACAAACGCGATCTTTCGCAGGATGAATCCCGCGGCGGCCACACCCTCGCGCGCCATGTCGGCCGCACCGATGAAGAATTGCGCGAACGGCTCATCCTCGAAGAAATCTCCGCCGCCTCCACCTGGCCGGACCACGCGACGGCCGAACGTATCGTCGCGCGGGCGCTTGCGCAAGAAGCGGAAAAAATCAGCGCGTGGCAACACCGCACCGGGCCGCGAACGAATCTCGCACTCCATTACCGCAGCGACGAAGTCATCGGCCGTTCGCTTCGGCCCGGCGCAAAAGAAACCCGGAGCTGCCACAGCGCCGTCATCGTCCTCAAATGGGCGGGCCAAGACTGGTTCGTCCTCACCGCCTACCCCGAGGAACGATGAAACCGCCCGCCTGCAGGATCAGCGCTGGCGCACCGATACGGGCAAAAGACTTTCCCGCCCTGCGCGAATTCCTCGCCGGTTATCTCCATCAGGATTTCACCGCCGAGCATGGCAGTCCAGAAGCCGCAGCGCGGGCATTTCGCGCCCATGCGGATGAATCTCAACAGGTTACCGTCGTCGCGGAACTCAACCGCTTCCTGGAACATTGCCACGATCTCCCCTTTGAACAAACCCGCGACCTCTTCACCGAAACCCTCGGCTCTTCGTGGCGTCCAAGCAAGCCCGCCGCGCTGCGCCATCTGCTATCCGCGCTGCGCGGCGGGTGAAGAATCACGCTTGCACGCCGGTCTATAATCCCAGCACGCATCTGGCGCAGGTCGTTCATCAGGAGCTTCCCATGAAAATTTACGGTCCCGGCGAGATTCGCAATGTGGCGCTGGTGGGGCACGGCCATACCGGCAAGACCAGTTTGGCGGCGGCGCTCTTGCAGCTGATGGGCATGACGCCGGAACTCGGGCGGGTGGACAAGGGCACCGCGCTCACCGACTGGGACGACGAGGAGATCGAGCGCAAGGTCTCGATCATGACCGGCCTCGCGCATGGCGATTGGCAGGGGCAGAAATTGAATCTGCTGGACACCCCCGGCTCGGGCGCCTTCATCCAGGAGGCGCACGCGGCGCTGGAAGTGGTGGAAGGCGCGCTGGTGCTGCTTGACGGTGCGGCGGGATTGGAAGTCATGACCGAGAAAGTATGGGAATTTGCTGACGAATACCATGTGCCGCGCATGATCGTCGTCAACAAGATGGATCGCGACAACGCGAATTTCGAGACCGTGCTGGGCGACCTGCGCGAGCGCTACGGCAAGCGCTGTGTGCCGCTGCTCATTCCCATGGGGGAGGGGGCGGCGTTTCGCGGCGTGAT
>JAYVQF010000095.1:0-9225 GCA_043777195.1 Thermoanaerobaculia bacterium | reverse complement strand
TTCATTTCCCCCTTCACCAGCAGATGCAGCGAATTGCCGAAGATGGTGACCTCCTCGACGAATTCGCGGCCGCGCGCGTAACTCATCAGCGCGGCGGCACCCTGGTCGCATTCCGCTTCGACGCGGCGCATCCCGGCGGGGGTGACCTGCGGCAGCGCGATCAGTTCATCCGGCCGGCCGATCGCCAGCAGTTTTGACAGATACAGATAAGCCACCTCGCTGCAGCGTTCCGCCTCGTCCATGTAATGCGTGGTGACCAGCAGGGTGACGCCGGTGGCGGCGAGTTCGAACAAGAGATTCCATAGTTCGCGGCGCGCGACCGGATCAATGCCGGCGGTGGGTTCATCCAGGAAGATCACGCGCGGCTGATGCATGAGCGCCGCTGCCAGCGACAGTCGCTGCTTCCAGCCGCCCGAGAGCGCGCCCGCCAGCCGTTCGCGGTAAGGGCCGATGTGGGTCAGCTCCACCGCCCATTTCTGCCGTTCGCACAATTGCGCCCCGCGCAATCCATACACCGAGGCGAAGAAATCAAGATTTTCGCTGACCGTGAGATCTTCGTAGAGTGAAAATTTCTGCGGCACATAACCGATGCGCCGGCGGATGGCCTCGCCGTCGCGCACCACATCCAGGCCGTCGACGAAGGCCCGGCCCTCGCTGGGCGCCAGCAGCCCGCACAGGATGCGGATGAGCGTCGATTTGCCCGAGCCGTTGGGGCCGAGCAGCCCGAATATTTCGCCGCGTTTGACATGCAGCGAGACTTTGTCGAGTGCGCGGAAGTCCCCGAAATTCCGGGAGACCCCCTCGACCAGAATTCCTGCATCGGTTGCCGCCGTCATCACGGAACAATCTCGACGGTCGCCGCCATGCCCGGTTTCAGCTCGGGCGCGGGATCGAGCGCGATCTTCACCGCGAAGACCTGATCGAAGCGCTGATCCAAAGTCTGCACATTGCGCGGGGTGTATTCGGCCTGCTCGCGGATCTGCGTGACTTTTCCGGGGAAGGTTTTGCCCGGCGAACCATCCACCCGGATGCGCGCGGCGGCGCCGAGCTTCACCCCGCCCAGTCGCGGCTCGGGAACATAGACCCGCACCCAGTATTGCGCGCTTTCCAGCAGCGAGGCGACTGGGGCGTTCGGCGCGACCAGATCGCCCGGCCGTTTGTCGAAGACCTCGATGATGCCTGCCACCGGCGCGCGCACAGTCAACTCCTCGCGCTGGCGCAGTAGATAAGCCAGCTGCGCCGCCTGCCGGTCGAACTCCGCGCGCGCGGCGGAAATATCTTCGCCGCGGTTGCCGCGATGCAATTCGCGGTAGTTTTCCAAAAGCGTGGCGGCTTTCGCCGCCGCATCGTCATACTGCTGGCGCGGCGAGAGTTTCTGCGCCAGCAATGCCTGCATGCGCACGCGGTCGCGCTCGGCGTTTTCCCAGTCAATCTGCGCGCGTTGCAGCGGTTCGCGGCGCGGCCCGCTGAGGGATTTGTCCAGCCCGGCGCGTGAACCGGCCAGCGCGGCCTTCTGCGCTTCAATCTGCCGATCCATAAGCTCGGTTTCAAACGAGACAATCGGCGCGCCCGCGGCGACGCTTTCCCCCTCAACGACATGCACGGTCTGGACACGGCCGCCTAGCAGCGAACCGGCCTCGGCGGCGTTGGCCTCGATGGCGCCTGAGAGGATCAGCGGCCCCGGCCCGCGCAAGCGGCGCCACAGCCAGAAGCTGCCCGCGGCGAAGACCGCCAGCAACAGGATGATGCGCGCGGGTTTCATTTTTTGCTCCCGGATTTTTTGCGCGTAGGCGCGGCTTTCGCGAGGGCGCCGCCGCGCCACATGGCGATCAGCGTGTCGATGTAGTCGTCCGTCGCCACCGGAGGTTCGACATTGGCGAGTACGCGATGAAAAAAAACATGGGCGTGGCAGGCGCCCAGAAAGGCCAGCGCTGCGGCCTGCGGATTCTCTACTCGTAGTCTTCCTGCCCGCGCGGCCCGGCGGAACCAGCCGCTCACCGATGCGAAGGTGCGGCGCGGCGGCGAATCGGGGGAACGGGGATCGAAGGGCAGCTTGAGCATGAGTGTCGCAGAGGGCGTTTGTTTCGCATACATCCAGCGCGCGATGCTTTCCTCCATGCGCGCGGCCACGAAGGGAATGAAGGCTTCCGCGATCCGCCGCAACACGGCTTCCGCATCTGCGTTTCCCGGTGTGTCGCGCAAAAATTCAAGCGGCAACGCGATGGCGGTGGCGGGCGATTCGGCCATTGCAGTATGAAAAAGCGCGTCTTTGTCGCGGGCATGGCGCAGCAGCGCCGCCGGCGATAGTCCGACCCGGGCGGCGATGGCGGCCAGCGTCGCGCCCGCATAACCGCGAGCGCCGAACTCCGCGCGGGCGGCGGCTAGCACCTGGTCACGGGAAACACGGGCGGGGCGAGCCATTACTAAATAAGTATATAGTTATTTAGTAATGGGGTCAAGCTTGGGACTTGAGGAAGAAAATTGATTGATGAAATTTATTCCCGGGATTTGCGATACTCTAGCGGGTCTAAGCATTGGCATGGCGCAAACCCCAAGCCCCAAACCCCAAGCCCCAAGCCCCTCTTCAAGATGCTCCTCGCCTTCAACAAACCCCACGACGTTCTCTGCCAGTTCACGCCCGGGTCAACGCCGGTGGCGGGGCGAAAAACGCTGGCCGATTACATCACTCAGGCAAATGTATATCCCGCCGGACGGCTCGACACCGACAGCGAAGGTCTGCTGCTGCTCACCGACGAAGGACCGTTGGCGAACCGCTTGACCGATCCCGAACTGGGACACCCGAGGTCGTATCTGGTGCAAGTGGAGGGAGTGCCGGATGCGGCCGCGCTGCGACGGCTGGCGCATGGCGTGATGCTCGATGACAAGACCACCCGGCCTGCGCAGGCCCGGCCTGCCGCAGCGCCTGAATGGCTGTGGCCGCGCGAACCTCCCGTGCGCGTGCGCAAATCAATTCCTGATTCCTGGCTGACCCTGACCCTGACGGAAGGGCGCAACCGCCAGGTGCGGCGCATGACCGCAGCGGTCGGTCACCCCACGCTGCGTCTGATCCGCGTGAAAATCGGCGCCTTCGCCCTGGGTAATCTGCCGCCAGGCCAATGGCGCGCGCTCACAAAATCCGAACGCCGCGCCGCCCTCTCCCGCTGACGGAGATGATTAACCGCCAAGACGCCAAGGCGCCAAGGTCGGAAAGAAGTCATTGTTGTAACTCGCGAATTTTGTTGCCAGCGCCCTAACTGGCGAATGTCCCGCTAACAGATGATGAGGCTTAACCCATTGATTCCTAACCTTGGCGTCTTGGCGACTTGGCGGTTAATTCAACTTTCGCGGATTTTTTTTTCGAGGAGGGTGGTGGAGAAGCCGGGGGCGAGGGGGATGCGCTCGACTTTCCCGCCCCAAGCCAGAACTTCGCTCTCGCCCACGATTTCTCCGGCGCCGTAATCGCCGCCCTTCACAAGAATATCAATATGCGGTGCCAAGGCGAGAATGAGTTCATGCGGCGTGGGTTCGTCAAACAGAATCGCGCCGTCCACCGGCTTGAGGCCGAGAATCATTTCCGCCCGCGCGGATTCTCCGGTCAGCGGGCGGCGCGGCCCTTTCAACCGGCGCACCGAGGAATCGGTGTTGAGCGCGACCACCAGGTAGTCCCCCAAAGCCTTCGCCGCGCTCAGCAGCCGCAGATGGCCGGGGTGCAACAGATCGAAGCAGCCGTTGGTGAAGACCACGCGCCCGCCCGCCGCGCGGCGACCCGCCAGTTCGCGACGCAGCAATTCACGATCAGCAAAGAACATCGCGGAATTTTATTCGCCATGGCCTCCGCTACGGCGGCTAAAATCCTCCGGCGGCGACCCGCCTCCCCCGTGCAATTTTCGCGCCGCTTCCGGTTGTTTTCATGCGTTATCTTCGTTTCCTGCTGCCCGCTCTGTCGCTTTCCTTTCTGACCCCGGCGCCCGCGCGCGCGGAAGTCATCGAAGAGATCATGGTGCGGGTCAACAACAATGTCATCACCCGCGCCGATTTCTTGAAACGCCGAACCACCATGCTGGCGGCGCTCAACCAGCAGTACAGCGGTGATGAGTTGATCGCCCGCGCCAAGACCCTCGACACGGATGTGCTGCGGCGATTGACCGAGGAATACCTGCTCATCGAGCGCGCCAAACAGCTCTACGATCTGGAAAAACTGGTGGACTATCAGCAGGACAACTTCATGCAGACCGGCGGCATAAAGACCAAGGCCGATCTTGAGGCCAAACTCAAGTCGGAAGGCATGAGCATGACGCAGTTTCGCGAGGAAATCCTCCATTTCGCAGTGCCGGATTTCGTCCGCTCACGCGAGATCCGCAACCAGCTCGCGATCCCCCGCGCCGAGGCGGAAAGGTATTACCAGGCGCATCCCGAAGAATTCACCGGCACCGGTCGTCGCCGCGCGGCGCAGCTGGTGTTCGATCCCGCGAAGCATCCCGACGCGGCCGAACAGCGGGCGCGCATTGAAGCGGCGCTGAAGGGCGGCGATTTTGGCAAGGCCGCCAGCCAATTCTCCGACGCGAGCAATGCCGCAGAAGGTGGCGATCTGGGCTTCATGAAAAAGGGCGAACTGCGGGGCGAACTGGACGGACCCCTATTCGCGGCGGAAAAGGAACACGCGGTGCTCGGCCCCATCACCGCCGCCGGCAAGACCTATTGGCTGCTGGTCTTGAAAATCGAAGGGGAGGGACTACAGCCGTTCGAGGCCGTCCGTTCCGAAATCGAGCGCAAGCTGCAGGACGCGCGCTACCCGGCGGCGGCTGACCGCTACATCGCCGACCTCTGGGCGCGCAATTATGTGGTGGTGGCGCCGGCCTACCGCGACGCCATCACACCCAAGGGCGCGAAATTGTCTGAGCCGGTAAGACCGCCCGCACGGCCGCTCACAAGGCGGGAGCGCCGCAAAGCGCGCAAGGCGGAAAAAGCCGCGGCGGGAGGGTGAACCTCGCCGCATTCCACGCGCTGCCCGAGGCCGAGCGGCTGGCGCATATGCAAACGCGCATTGACCGCAATCCATTTTCCCATCTCCTGAAATTGCGCATTGTCGCCGCCGGTGAAAACCACGCGACGATGGAATTGCCTCTGCGCCCCGAAGTGATGCAAATGCTGGGCCTGGTGCATGGCGGCGCGCTGGCGACGCTGATCGACTCAGCGAGCGCGTGCAGCTTGTGGCCGCGCCTCGAAGCCGAAGGGCAGAAGGCCGTTACGCTGGAGCTCAAGGTCAATTACCTCGCCTCCCCGCGCGGCGCCTGGGCGCGCGCCGCCAGTGAATTGATCCGCTACGGCCGTTCCACCGCCTTCGTGGAAACCGGCGTGCATGACGAGGGCGGCAAACTCTGCTGCCGCGCCGGCGCGACCTTTTTCATCTTGCGAAATGAAACGCCGGCGTGAGGGGCCGCAACGAAATAACAGTAGCAAAGATGACTGTCGAGTCGCCCGAATGGCAAGGCGCGAGGCTGCACACGAGAGTGTGCAGTCACCATCAGGTATGTAAGCGACGAGCAACGAAGCCAGTCGGGATGAATCGACGGGCAGACTGCTACTGTTATTTCGTTGCGGCCCCTAAGGGAAGAAGGGCAGAGTTGGGGTGAGGGCGTCTTCAACGGGTCACGGCAAATTACAGCAAGCGGCGCGGCATGATCCGCGTGGTCGACGATTCAGGCGAGGACTATCTCTATCCGCGGGACAAATTCGTGGACGCCAAGCTGACCGCCGTCGTCGAGCAGGCGCTGGCCTCCAGAATATGTATATTTGTCGACCCCCGAGACATCGGGGTCTTGCGGAAGTTGAGGCGCGATCAACGCTCGTCGCATTCCGGGCAGCCGACGCTCAGCCCCACCCTCCGGAACACTGTGTCGCGCCAGACATGTTTGCGGTTCTCCGGGCAGCGCCACCACACCGACTTGTAGGAGCGGATGGATAGGTCTCGGGGATTCAGCCCGGCGTTGAGCCCGGCATGGAACTGCGCGGCCAGCTCGGGGTGGGCGATGGTCAACCGCTCTTCGTCGGCGACTCGCATGCCGGCGCAGAAGGGGCAATTCGTTCCGCGGAGCGCCCGGCTCCGGACCGCGCAGCACCAGACATGCGCCTCGCCTGCGGGACAGCGCCACCAGACCTTGCGCGCGCTGCCCGAGACGACGTCATTCGGGGTCAGGGGACGGTTCTTTTCGGGATGCCAAGAGGCGGCGATCTCCGGATGGAGCAGCGCGAAGCTGTTGGTGACGGAAACCCGGTCGTTGGCGCAGAACGGGCAGCCCAGATTCATACTGACCCGGCTTTCGACCTTCGCCTGCCACTCATGATCCGGTCCCTTGGGGCACTTCCACCAGGCTTTGCGCGAGCTGCCCGAAACGACGTCACACGGGCGCAGCGAACCGTTTTTTTTGGGATGCCATTGCGCGGCGAAATCAGGGCGCCGTACGGTGAGCGAGTTGGTACGCGAGACTCTCACGCCGCGGCAGAAAGGGCAGCCGTGTGTTTTTGAGGGCCTGCCCATGTGACTCGGTTGCGCTTTCCAGACATGATCCGAACCGGCGGAACAGTGCCACCAGCAGGCGCGGCTGGAGGCGGCGAAAACCTGATCCGGCGTCAAGTCTCCATTGAGACCCGGATGCCAGTATTTCACCGCCTCCGGATGAAGTGCGGCGAATGAATTGGTGCGGGAGACCCGCTTGGCGGGTGTGCTGCAATACGGACAGCCGGTCGCCGATTGATTTTTGGTGCGGTTCGACACGGCCGCCTGCCATTCGTGGGAACGGTTCACGGCGCAGCGCCACCAGCGCTTGATGTTGGAATTGGGCGGGACTTGCCCAGGTCGGAGCTTCCTGTTTTTCACGGGATGCCACTGGGCCGCGATCCGGGGGTGAAGCGCGGCCAACGAATGATCACGGGATGCGACCCGCCCCGAACAATAAGGGCATCCCCGCCCCAGGCGAGCCCGGTTGCTGATCATCGCCTGCCACACATGATCCGGGCCTTTGCGGCAGCGCCACCAGACCTTGCGCTCAGATCCCCGCGTGACCATCTGCGGCGTGATCGGCAGGTTTTTCATTTTCATCCACTCCCGGCAAAGCGCCGGATGGGTCCGGCTCAGCGGCGGGGCGCCGCCCCATGGCCGGTCTCTCGGGAAATACTCGCGTTTCGACATTGGCTCAAGCGCCCTCAACAATCTTGATTTCTTCTTCCGTCAGACCATAGAGCTGGTAGACCAGTCGGTCGATCTCGGCGTCGGTGGCGGCGATTTGGCGTTTCGAGGTATTTTCGTGCTGCGTGGTTGCGTCTGTCTTTCTTTGCGACACTAGTTTAATCATCGCTTCAACATGTCGATTTATTTTGTCCACAATCCCTGCCCTGTCAACGACTGAACCGTCGAGCTTTGGCAAGGGAATACTTGCAAGCTCTTCGTTCTGAACATGGATTGTTTGAAATGTGGTTCGGAAGTAAAAATAAACGAGTTTCGAATTGAGTATTCCGGCGAGTACTCTTAGGCCAAGCGGGTTCTTCAATTCTGACTTCGGTATGACGATCAGTACGTCTTTGACGTAATAGTTCTGATCATCATAGGCACAGCCAAAAGCTGACGTTGTGTCCTTAACAAGAACCTTGGGCTGTTCGAATCGACTCGGCTCTCCTGGTCGTGCTGTTTTCTTGTTTAGCCTCATTTTTTCTGGGACATACCAAACATATTCGCCCTTGTAATTTAGGGAATATCGTTTGATGTCTTCGCCTCTCAGAAGCGGCCTATCGTCTTTGTACTTGCCCTTTGACTTGTGGAGAAACTTCTCGTCATCTGCTGTTTTCAACCCAAAGCAGATATCAAAATAATCTCCCAGACGCGGACCTGTTCGCATCCTCTCCTTTACCGCTTCTGTTTCAGGAGCAATGCTGATGTCGTAGATGTTCTGAAATGATTTGGCGAACATGTCCTGAGGAATTCGCTTGATCAATGAAAAGTCAGCGGCATCTCCTCTTTGTTCGGCACAAACAATTTTAATCTTATGCGTTTGCTTAACAGCGGCTTTCTTGAGGGTGAAGATGCCCGTTGTGACTGCTGCTTTCTGAAAGACTTTGTAGGGCAGCTCAACCAATGAAATTATCTCCGAGTTGCTAAGGACGAACTTTCTCAACTCTTGAAAGCTATTCAATCGCAACCATCCATGAGAAACGATATAGCCAAATAAGCCGTGCGGCTTGATTATAGAAATCGATCGTTCCATAAAACAGCAATAGAGATCAGACTTATGGGAAAATGTTTTGAAGTGGCTCCAAAAATATTCCTTTTCATCAGAGGTAATGTTGTGGGGGCGGACATACGGCGGATTCCCAATCACCGCATCAAACCCGCCCTTCTTGAAAATCTCCGGAAACTCCTTCTCCCAATCAAACGGGTTGATCTGGCGTACGAGTTCAGGATCAGGCGAGAGTTGGCCGGAGAAGAAGTCCCATCCAATCAGCGAGTTCCCGCATTTGATGTTCCGGCTGAGATCGGGCAGCGCCCGCTCGTGGAAGAGTTTGCGCTGGCTGTTGAGGGATTCGGCCGATTCCCCTTCGAGGACTTGCAGCAGGAGGGAGAGTTTGGTGACCTCGACGGCCTGGGCGTCAATGTCCACGCCATGAATGTTGTTGAGGAGGATTTCCTTTTTCTTGGCGGCGGTGAGGCGCCAGTTGCCGCCCGGCCCCATGAAGATCGGGGGATTGCGGCCCGCGGCGAGTTTCTGCGGGTCGTTGTCCGAATACCATTTGAGGTGCCAGTCCAATAGATATTGGTACGCACCCAAAAGAAACGAACCCGAGCCGCAGGCCGGGTCGAGGATTTTGAGCTGCGCGGCTTCTTTTGGGGTTAATGTTTTTGGCACAGCGCCGGAAGCCATTGTAGGGGCGGAGCTAAGCTCCGCCCTGAGGATCTTGGGGCGACTTTGGGCGGAGCTTAGCTCCGCCCCTACAGTGGACGCGGGCGCCGTGCCAGGGCCCCCTACATCCCCCAATAATTTCCCCACGGTGTTCTTGACAATGTAATCAACAATGTATCGGGGCGTGTAATACACACCGCCCGCTTTCTTGACCTCGGGCTTTTCCTCGATCTTAGCCTGGTGGCCGGCGGTGAGACGGATGACTTTGCCCAGGAACTGCTCATACACTTGGCCGAGGATTTCCACGGGGAGGACGGAATACTCGAAATCGCTC
>JAYVQF010000094.1:0-2395 GCA_043777195.1 Thermoanaerobaculia bacterium | reverse complement strand
CGACAAAAATGGGCGCGGACGCCCGGAGGGCAATGGCGATGGCATCGGAAGGGCGCGCATCGATGCACAACTCGCGGGTATCCTGATGGATCAGAATTTCGGCGTAAAAAGTGGAATCCCGCAGGTCGGAAACCACCACCCGCAACACCTTCGCCCCGGTCAGTTGCAGGAATCGGTTGAGCAAATCATGCGTCATCGGCCGGGGCGCCGCCAGATTTTCGAGTTGCATGGCGATGGCATTGGCCTCGAAGTTGCCCAGCCAGATCGGCAGCAACCGGGACTTTTCGGTGTCTTTGAGGATGACGACAGGGATATTCGACACCGGGTCGATCATTAGGGCTTTGACGATGACTTGATTCATGCACTCCAAAATATAAGTATTTCTTTAACTTTACGCAAGCTGGGACGAAAATCTCTTTGCAACTAAAGTTCAAGTTTAATGATTTCCTATATTTACAAAAATTAATAAAGACGCGGGTTGAAGGCTTGCCGCTCTGCGGAAGCCTCCGGCCCGACCCTAAAGCGATAGAAGGCAGCGTGAGCTTTTCCCAGAAATCTAAGAAATTCTAAGAATTCTTAAGAATCCACGGTGCTTGAACCGCAAGCCGCCGCGTCCGCTTTGGCGCAGGTGACTTCGTGGTTTTCGATTTCTTCGCTGGTTTCGATGACCGGCTTGTCGTAGGGTTTGCGTTTGGGCTTTTCGGTTTTGTTCAAGAAATGTTCCTATAAAAGGGGTTCGTCGGAGTGGTTTTCTGGACACGGGATGTGATTCTGCCGCGAGCTTGAGTTGATATGCAAGACGAGCCTCAAGTTGTATTAGTTTTCAAAATGTATACTATTTGTATATCCAACTTCTTGGCATTCTTCCAGACTGCACTGCTTCATCCCACAACTGCTTCTTTATCGTTGTACTATCGTCATAGAACAATACAGGCGTGGCCCAGTGATTTTCAATGTGGCCTCCATTAAATACATACCATATTGAGTTTCCTTCAGCCGCGCCGTAGTCGCTATATATAATCATTGAACACGGCTTGCCTCGTTGTGATACCGGAACTTGAATTGGGGCGGAAGTGGCTTGTCTCAGATTCCTTCTTAATTCGCTGATGCGCTGAGGCTCCACAATTCTCCACTCTACTTTTTCGTTTGATTTCAGCAAGCTACTACACTTAAACGTCACAGAAATATAGTCTTTGGGGGCATCGGCAGCCAGAGCAACAGGGTCTTCCGGGCCGTGGAAGCCTCGGCGATGCGCCTCATCGATCAGCATCTTCTTTATCGCCTGGCTATCATCCCGATAATATGTTGCCTCTCCATGGCTAACAATCTTAACTCTATTAGTGTATACATCAACCTGATCCGGAATTCCAATTTGCCTTACTCTAAATTTAATATAGAATAATCCCTGATCAGGCGAGTCAGGTATTTTTATAAATGCATCGTCCGTAGTGATCGGCAATTTCGCCGCCATCGAAAGAATATTATTAGCGAAATTTATATCTGTCACACTCCACGAAGGATCATGGCCATCATAAGTGATTACCCAGTTTACATCTGCATACGGGCCAGGGTTAGCGGAATCAATCTTGGGCCATGACTTCCCCGGTGCCGATTGTGAATGGCATGCAGCAGCAAAAGCCGCAAGCAATAATGTATATTTTTTCATATTCATCTCCTAACATACTAGAATTGCGTGCAAACACATAGCGTATCACATCCCCTGCGAGCGAGAGCAGGCGCGCGGTCATCGGGTTTTTCCATCGAACCCGACCGCCCCTCACCCCGTCCCTCTCCCCGCTCGCTTCGCTCACAGGGCGAGGGGGTTACTGCCGCACCCAACCTTACCAGCGTGCGGGACGGCGCACCCACCTCGCCCTGTGAGCAACGCGAGCGGGGAGAGGTCGCGCCAGCAGGCGCGGGTGAGGGGTCGTGCGTGAATCTGCGAAAGTTAATAATGGGGTCGCGTCTATAATTTATAATTCGAGTCATAGCCCGGTCTCGATTTTTTTAGCTGACGCCTTGGACATTCAATCTTATTTCGTGTCCAAGATAATCGACGGCGGATCAATTGGAGTGTCCCCTGGAGTATCCGTTGCATCGGGCACCGTCGGGGGAAGGGGGGGAAGCGGCGGGGGCAATTTGGGCGGGGCTGCTTTCCACATTCCCCCGCTCGAAAAATCGTTCCACCCGTTTTTCAGCCAGCGCACCAGGCGCAGCGCCAGCCACAGCGCCCAGACGAACATCAGCCCCTGATAAACAGCGTAGGGAAGACTGATCACGGCCGGCCGGGGCAGGATGCCCGAGATCCGATCCTGATACCAGCGCAGGAAATCGCCGCTGCTGCCGGCACCGGCCACCTGCATGTCAGGATGCAGAACCAGGCCGTGATAGACGG
>JAYVQF010000093.1:0-2402 GCA_043777195.1 Thermoanaerobaculia bacterium | reverse complement strand
GGGTTCTGCGGCGCCGGTATGCAGATGCAGATAGTTGCCCGCCGCCTCGATGTAACGGACTTCATTCAGCCGCACCAGGTGAATGCGGTTCACCCCCTTGATGGCGATGCGGTCGGGCCAGGCTTCCTTCTCGCGCATCGCGGCCAGGGCGCTCGCCAGCGCACCGGCTAACGCGGTGGGGTCATTGCCAGGGACTGCGCCGGCCAGCCGTTTGCGCACGGAAGTCAGGGCGGCATGGAAGCGCTCGCGGTCGAAGGGCTTGAGCAGATAGTCGAGCGCATGCACCTCGAAGGCGGGCAGCGCGTACTGGTCGAACGCGGTGGTGAAGATCACCGCCGGCATTTTGTCGGCGCCGATTTTGCGGATCACCCCGAAGCCGTCGAGGCCGGGCATCTGCACATCGAGAAAAACCAGATCGGGCGGGTGAGTCTGAATCGCCTCCACCGCCATCTCACCGTCGCTGCATTCTCCGATGAGTTCGATTTCCGGCTCGCTCTTAAGCAGCGAACGAAGCCGGCCGCGCGCCAGCGGTTCGTCATCCACGATGAGGGCTTTCAATTTGTTACTCATGCCATCCTCCTGATTGGCAGGGTTGATCGCCGGCTCCCAGGCGATCAACCCTGCCGTTCCGCCGCCTTGGCGGCCTGCCAATGGACTTCCATTTCATCCAGCGTTGCTTCCGTGGTTTTTTTCCCCTGCGCCTGGAGCCCCGCTTCCACTGCGTGAAAGCGGCGGATGAACTTCCCGTTCGCCGCCTGCAGCGCCGCCTCGGGATCGATCTTCATCACCCGTGCAAGATTCACCAGCGCAAACAAAAGATCGCCGAATTCTTCCGCCTGGGATTCCTTCGGCGCGGATTCCAGTTCGTCCAATTCCTCGCGAATCTTCGCCTTGACGCCCGACGAATCGGGCCAGTCGAAGCCCACCTCCGCCGCCTTCTTCCCCAGTTTTTCCGCGCGGGTGAGCGCCGGCAGCGCTCGCGGCACATGCGCAAACAAGGATTCCCCGGCCGCTGTGCGAGCCGCGGTCTTGCGCGCCTCCCAGCCCGTCTCGACCGCCGCGGCGTCCTTCGCCACCACATCGCCGTAAACATGGGGATGGCGGGCGATCAATTTCTTCGCCGCCAGGGCGCACACCTGATCCAAAGTGAAGGCGCCGGATTCCTCCGCGATGATCGACTGCAAAATGAACTGCATGGCGAAATCGCCCAGTTCTTCGCGTATTTTTTCCTGCCGGTCGCGCTCCGGCCCGTCATGCTCGATGGCGTCCACCAGTTCGTAGGATTCTTCGAGAATGTAACGGGTCAGCGAGCGCGGCGTCTGCTCACGGTCCCATGGACACTCTTTGCGCAAATGGCGCAGCACGGAAACCAGTTCATCAAAGCCGGACATCAGGCGGATATTATGCGCAGCGGCGCGATGATTCACGCTGACGGGGTGAACGGCGAAGATTTGCCCGCGAAAGGGCGCGAAGCAGACGCGAAAATGTTGGCTGTTAAGGAAGAGTCCGGGTCAGCAGATGAATTGAAAATCGAGCCAACCCGAAAAGCACCAGAATCCAGATCGCGATGTTAATAATTAAGTAAACGACGGAATTGCCGTGGAACGGCATTATCATGATAAAAAATAGTATTGCTCCTCCCAGGTTTGCGGGCCCGCACGGCCCGAATGATCCCCAGATCAAGACTGGCGTCCCAACTGCGGCAGTCACGACTGCCGTACCCAGCGTCGCGCCGAACCACGGATGATTTTTCAACCAAATTCGCATGCACGAATATTACCGCTTTATTCACTCTTGCACAATCCTCGAACACCATTCAGAAGAATAACTCCCGCTAAAATCCCGCGATGCGATTGACCCGGCTGGCGCTGCAGAATTTTCGCTGTTATGCGCTTGCGCGGATTGCCTTGCCGCCGGGGCCGGTGGCGTTCGTCGGGGAGAATGGCGGTGGCAAGACAACACTGCTGGAAGCGGCCTATGCGCTGGCCACGGGGAAATCATT
The DNA here is from genome assembly GCA_043777195.1 of Thermoanaerobaculia bacterium. Taxonomy (GTDB): domain Bacteria; phylum Acidobacteriota; class UBA4820; order JAYVQF01; family JAYVQF01; genus JAYVQF01. The sequence continues at coordinate 400 of JAYVQF010000093.1, read as the reverse complement.
CCGAGCGGCGGCGCTGGGGCGGTTGATTCGTTCTGGTGCTTCCGAGGCGGCGGTGCTGGGGGAATGGCTGGCGGATGAAAAGCAGAAACCGCGCGAGCGGGAGCTGCGCATTCCTCTCGCCGGCGGGGGACGCGGAGTGCAATTTTTTCTGCACGGCAAACCGGTGCCCCGCGGCGCCATTCCGGAATTCCTGCCGGTCGTCGCTTTCTGCCGGGAATTCCTCGCCATCCTCAGCGGCCCGCCCGAGGGGCGGCGGCGATTTCTCGACCGCGGCCTGATCGCTGCCGACAACCGCTATCTCGAATTTTCCGCCGAAGTGCGCCGCGCGCTGCGGCAAAAGCAAGCGGCGCTCGCCATAGACGACACGCGCACCCTGCGCGCATTGCAGGAAACCCTGGCG